>JAGAZW010000168.1 GCA_017939855.1 Clostridia bacterium
ATGGCGCTTATTTTGGCGGCGTACGTTCGTACTGTTTCAGAATTTCCTGAGTTAAATCGTTTTATTGTGAACCGTAAAATTTATGCAAGAAATGAAATAGCTGTATCAATGGTTGTACTAAAGGGTAGCATAATGGATCATGGCACAATGTCAAAAATGTATTTTAAACCTGAAAATACTGTTTTCGAGATAAACGATATTATAAATAAGTATGTTGAAGAAAATCGTAACACGCCTGAAAACAACGGAACAGAAAAAATAATCAAGTTCCTTTTAAGTGTTCCCGGCATTTTACCGGTAGGTGTGGCTTTATTTAAGTTTTTAGATAAGCATGGTCTGCTTCCGAAGTTCATCATTGATATGTCACCTTTTCACAGCAGTCTGCTTATTTCAAATCTTGCGTCCATTCGTACCAATCATATTTATCACCACGTTTATGAATTTGGCACAACAAGTCTTGCTATAACTATAGGCAACTCAAGAGAGGTTGCAAAGCGCAAGGGTGGGGAAATCGTATACGAAAAAAGTATGCCTTGCGGAGTTGTTATGGACGAAAGAATTTGTTCTGGTAGCTATTTTGCAATAGCTTTTCGCAGAATGCAGCAATTTTTAAAGAATCCGGAGCTTTTAGAGGTTGTTCCAAAAGAGGTTAAGACGGATCCAAACTTGAAAATTTCAAAAAAAGTAAAATAATAGCAAAAAGTCCCTTGTTTTTAAGGGGCTTTTGATATATAATAACTAATGTAAAAATTTTTAATGGAGGAATTTAAAAATGTTAGTATCTGCAAAAGAAATGCTTACAAAGGCAAAAAGCGGTAAATACGCCGTTGGTCAGTTCAATATTAACAATCTTGAATGGACAAAAGCTATACTTCAAACTGCCCAGGAATTAAATTCTCCTGTAATTCTCGGTGTTTCTGAGGGTGCAGGAAAGTATATGTGTGGTTACACAACTGTTGTTGGTATGGTAAAGGGTATGATAGATGAGCTTGGTATTACAGTACCTGTTGCGCTGCATCTTGATCACGGCTCGTATGAACATGCTAAAAAATGTATAGAAGCAGGTTTTTCTTCTGTAATGTTTGACGGTTCTCATTATCCAATAGAAGAAAACATTGAGAAGACAAAGGAATTGGTTCAAATTTGTAATGACCTAGGTCTTTCCCTTGAAGCTGAGGTAGGCGCTATCGGCGGCGAGGAAGACGGCGTTATAGGCGGCGGAGAGGTTGCAGATCCTAAGGAATGCAAAATGATTGCTGATTTAGGTGTTACAATGCTTGCTGCAGGAATCGGTAATATTCACGGTAAGTATCCTGAGAATTGGGCAGGACTAAGCTTTGATACCCTAGCTGCGATTCAGGACCTCACAGGCGAAATGCCCTTAGTTCTTCACGGGGGAACAGGAATTCCTGCTGATATGATAAAGAAGGCGATTTCATTAGGCGTTTCAAAGATCAACGTTAATACCGAATGTCAACTTGCATTTACTGCTGCTGTCAGAGGGTATATTGAAGAAGGTAAAGATCTTCAGGGCAAGGGATTTGACCCGAGAAAGGTTCTAGCTCCCGGTGTTGAGGCTATTAAAGCTACCGTTAAAGAGAAAATGGAGCTTTTCGGTTCTGTAGGCAAGGCTTAATAAAGTTTAAAAACAATTTAAGGGCTGTCTTCCGACAGCCCTTTTGCTTTGCGTTTTTTATTTTATGGCTTCAAATTTTTTGTTTTCAACATGCACAATATGGTCGCAAACCGAAATTGATGTGTTGCGGTGAGTAATAAAGATAACTGTTTTATCGGTCATACTTTTAATATTGGAAAGAAGCTCGGTTTCTGTTGTTTCATCCAAGGCGGATGTGGATTCATCCAGCAGCAGAACGGGTGCATCAAAAAGCAGAGCTCTCGCAATTGATATTCTTTGTACCTGACCCTCGGACAATCCCGCACCCCTTTCTGAGAGAACAGTATCTAGACCGTCCGGTAAGGTTTGGATAAAATCATATATTACTGCTGCCCGAGTTGCCTTTTCAATCTGTTCGTCTGTAATGGCGTTGTTGCAAAGGGTTATGTTGTCTCTTATAGTGCCCGAAAGAATCATATTGCCTTGCGGAACATAGGAGAACATATCTCTTGTGGAAGCGTCAATAGGAGTCTGTCCGTTAAAGGTAATGCTTCCGCCGCTTGGTTCATATAGACCTAAAAGCATCTTGAAAATAGTGCTTTTACCGCTGCCTGATTCACCGGTCAGGGCGGTTATTGAGTTGCTGTTTATTTTAAAGGTGCAATTTTTAAGTATAAGTTCATCCTTATATGCGAAGGCAAGGTTGTCCACATTGATTGTTTTAAAGTTTTCTTTTAGCGTTTGCAAATGGGAGTTTTCAATCTGCTGAGGCTCGTCTTCAATCTTTTCAAGATCAATAAGTCTTTCGGCAGACGCTATCATCGAATAGTATTGAGGGATAACACCCGAAATATTTTGAAGAGGTGTGCGAAGGATTGATACAAGCTGTAGGAAATAGTTGAGGGTACCAAAGGTAAGACCTGACACGAGCATTGTAGAACCCCAGACCATAATTCCGTAATAACCGAAGGTGAAAAAGGAAAAAAGCAACATATGGATAAAAACCGAAATCCAATTAAGCTTTAGCTTTAATCTCAGGTTTTCGTTCATATGAGTGTTGAGTTTACTCAAAATCGGCTTTTCGCTTACAAATGTTTTAATAACAACTATATTTGCAAAACTTTCCTGCAAAAATGATCTGGCTTGACCCTCTGTTCTACTGACCTCTTTGTGAAGAAATTTGTATTTTTTGCTTATTTTTCTTCCGATTGCGGGGAATATAAAACCGATAACCAAAACTGCTATAGCGAACAGATAGTTTTCTATGAGCAACGCCCAGATACCTGCAATGATTTTTGCAGCCATAGAAGAAACACTCGGTATAATGCCCACGGCCCCTGCAACTAAAGTGTCTATATCTGAGGTAAAACGGTTTAAAAGATCACCGGAATGGTGGTCAAAAACCTTCGGATATTTTTTATGTACTATTGAGGAAAACATATAATTTCTAAGAGAGATTGTGAGTTTTCCTTTTATTCTTACATTAAGCATAGAAATAGCTGCGTTACTGATAATCTCACCAATTATTAAGGCGAACATAAACACAGTGCTCAATACAAGCTTGTCCCTGTTTCCCTGGGCGCCATAGTCTATAACATTCTTTGACGCAGAGGCAAGACCTATAAGTATGAGGGAAACGAAAACATTAAGCAGTGTAACCAGAATAATTGCCGGCCAGAATTTTTTTGTTCTTTTGGCAACCCATTTAAGAGTTGAATCTTTTGTCTTTTTCATTCTTCAATAACACCATTCTGTTTTAATGTTTTTATGAATACATCAATGTCATTAAGGGCTAAAATGGTAGAAATATCAAACTCGTCAAGCAAAAGATTCAGAAGTTCTTCTTTAGTTCTCGGACCTTCTGAAAGCCTTTCAAAAAGGAGAGCATTTGTTTCATTAAGCATAATAATATTATCAAAAGATATAGTCTTATCGGTGCATACTATTATATTCTGCCCGTTTTCCTTTTTAAGAACAAAACCATTTTTCAGTTTCATTATGAAACAACCCTTTCTGTAAATTCAAATTGCTTTTACAAAGCGTACTTGCAATTTTAATAATTATATACTAAAATAATATATATTGCAAGTTGCAAAAAAATATTATAGTTTTTGGAGTTAAATTATGGATGTCTTTTTTGAACAGATAGTTGAAAAGAAGAAAAATGCGAAAGAATATGTATTATTGGCATTAATATGGTTTGCCGTCGCTGCGATTGCGATATTTATTATGTTGAATGCGGCGTTACTCGGACCAATTACACTTTTACCAATAATAGCTATAGGTTACGGTGCGTATAAAATTTCTATGAATTTCTTTGTTGAGTACGAGTATATTATTACCAACGGAACGCTGGATATTGATAAGATTGTTGCTAAAAGTTCAAGAAAGAGAGTAGCGAGTATTGAATTATCGAGTGTGGATAGTCTTGAAAGATATACTCCTGCTTCTAAACCTAAAGCTGGATATGAAAGAATAGTTATAGCCTGTGACGAATCTGACAATAACGCTTATGCAATAGTTGTTGTCAAAGAGGGTAGGGGAAGACAGTATATTGTCTTTTCGCCCAATGATAAAATTAAGGGTGCCGTTGTTAAGTTTTTACCCAAATTTATTGCAAATTCTGCTTTTAAATAAAGGAGTTGTCGCCATGAAGATACTGTCGAGAGCACAAATCAGAACGGCGGAGGAAGGTGCCGTTAAAAGCGGCATTTTTTCTTTAAGTGACCTGATGTATAATGCAGGCACGGGTGCCGCCAAACTTATATCGGAAAAATACAATATTTTTTGTAAAAAGGTAGTTATTGTATGTGGTAACGGAAATAACGGTGGTGACGGACTGGTTATAGCAAATTCCCTATCGAATATGGGGGCTGATGTGAGCTTGCTGTTTCCCTATGGTATTCCTCAGACCGAAACCGTAAAACCTTTTTTGAAACACATTGAAGAGCTCAATGTTTTAGATAAAATGCCGTCAGAGTGTGACTTTTTGATTGATGCAGTATTCGGGATAGGACTTAACCGACAGCTTTCAGGTACAGGAGTTTCTATAATAGAAAGCATGAATTTTTGTGCGGGAGTAAAAATTGCAATAGATGTTCCCAGCGGTATAGATTGTGAAGGCTCTGCTCCATCAAAGGCTTTCCATGCAGATTGGACGATAACGTTTATAGCTTTAAAACCTTGTTTTGTGCTGCCGCAGACCTGCGATTATTGTGGCGAAGTAAGCGTGGTGGATATAGGAGCAAAGGTTGAGGAATATAGCTATCTTACAGTAAGTGAGCCGCCAAAAAGAAAACGCCCCAAAAACACGCATAAGGGGAATTACGGTTCAGCCTTGATACTTGCGGGAAGCTATGGAATGTGCGGTGCGCAAATATTAGCTTCAAAAGCGGCATTGGTATGTGGCGTAGGACTTGTAAAGGCGTTTGTCTGTGATAAAAATTACTCTGCATTTTGCGCCAGTGTGCCTGAAGCTGTAACAGTTCCGGTATCAACCTCGCTCAGCGGCGCTCCTGACATATACGATAAACAGATTCATTCTGCTCTCACAGGGACCACAGCCTTGCTTGTAGGACCGGGGCTGGGACGTACTGATGAGGTAGCATCACTTATTAAAAAAATACTTGAAGTAGCTCAGGTGCCTGTTGTTATAGATGCAGATGGAATAAATTGCATATCCGGTGACATAAATATATTAAGAAAAATTAAAGCACCGGTAATAATAACTCCTCATCCTGCAGAAATGGCACGTCTTTTCAGAACAACGATTTCTGATATAGAAAGCAATCGTGCAGATTACGCAAAACATATCGCTTCAAAATATAGTTGTGTTGTTGTTTTAAAGGGCGCTAATACCGTCATTGCCTCACCTGACGGAAGGGTTTTCTTTAATACAACGGGCAATCCCGGTCTTGCAACGGGTGGAAGCGGCGATGTCCTTGCCGGTATGACGGTATCATATCTTGCGCAAGGGGAAAGCGCACTCAATGCAGCGCTTATGTCTGTATGGCTGCACGGCAAGGCTGCAGATAATGCGGTTAAGAAAATAAGTGTGTCTGCACTCTCTCCTCAAGATGTTATTACCGAGCTTAAATTTATAGCTGTTTAATAAGCACGGTAAGGGGAGCTGACCTTGAGAAAAATTTTCGCAATTTTTTTTGTTTGTGCAATAATTCTTTGCGGATGTGGAAAAAAGGAGAAAACCACATCCAATTTAAGTGACATTTCGTTTGTCGCCGATATTTCTTATTACGATGAAAATTTTTCTTTTAAAACTAATATTGACAAAAAAGGAGAAATGACGGCCCAGGTTGTTTCGCCGGAAGATTTCAAAAATCTTAAATTTATTTTTAATTCAGACAGTGAAACTGCGGAGTTTATGGGCTTTACCTATACACCTAAAACAGGAAAACTTCCGGTAAATAATGTTGTAAGGATAATGTTTGAGGCAATAGAAGATGTGGGAGACAATACCGTTATTACAAGTAAGAGTGGGGAAAACCATAAAATAAAGGGCAAGATAGATGCAGGAGAATATATCTTCACATTTTCGCCTTCCGGTCTGCCTTTAAGATTAGAAATTTCCGATATAAAATATATAGTGAGATTTAGTGACCTAACTCTTGTTTGAATCATGTTAATTTTTATTGACCTTAATTTAAAAATGTGTTATACTTATAACGATGAAAGGTTGTGTCAGATATGAAAACATTTTTTAAAGTTTTAATAGGATTGGTAACAGCTGTTGCAGCAATTGTAGGCGCACTTATGGTTTTCGATAAGATTGTTAATAAGAACAGAATCAAGGGTAATTATCTCGAATGTGATTCTCCTGAAGATGATTTTGATGAAGACGAAATTGCCTAAACTGTGCAAACCTTAAAATCAGCTTTTTGAAATCCGGGGCAGTGCTGAAATCAGCACAGCTTTGGATTTTTTCGCTCATAGATGTGGCAAATACGATTGCTGTAAAACGGGGGCTTTTATGAAAAAAATAATAACCATAGGTCGTGAATTCGGAAGTGGTGGCAGAGAGTTCGGCAGAAGACTTGCTGAAGAGCTGGGAATTGAGTATTATGATAAAGAGATAATAACCGGCATTTCAGAACATACCTCGCTTTCGGAGGAATATGTTAAGCAGGTGATAGAGCATATACCTCATAACCTCTATCCCATAACTGTAGGACGTAGTTTTACCTATGTTGAAGATAACGTTTTTAAACAAATACAGTCTGTTTATAAAGCACAGAGCACCATCATAAGTTCTATGGCAGAAAAATCAGATTGTGTTATTGTAGGGCGCTGTGCCGACTATATTTTAAAGGATTTGAAACCTTATCGTGTTTTTGTGTATGCAGATATTAAAAGTCGTATTACACGGTGTAGGGAACGCAGTGAACAAACCGAGCACTTTACCGATAAGCAGCTTAAGCGCAGAATACTTAAGATAGATAAAAATCGTGCTAGGTATTATGAGTTTTATACGGGAAATAAATGGGGAGACAAGAGGAATTACGATTTGTGTTTAAACACCACTGATACTGTCATTAAAGATGCTGTATTGGCGGTTGCAAAGATATTTGAATAATTTCGGGGGCAAAAAAATGGCAATTCTTGTTACCGGCGGTGCCGGATATATTGGAAGTCATACCTGTGTAGAAATGCTTAATGCAGGGTATGATGTGGTTGTTATAGACAACCTTAATAACAGCAGTAGTGAATCTTTAAAAAGGGTAGAAAAAATAACCGGAAAATCTGTTAAGTTTTATGAAAATGATGTTTGTGACCGCAAGGCCCTCAATAAAATTTTTACCGAAAACGAGATTGACGCCGTTATTCATTTTGCCGGGTTTAAGGCAGTGGGAGAGTCGGTTAAAAAACCTATAATGTACTATCAAAATAATATCGAGAGCACATTAACTCTTATAGAGGTAATGACCGAATTCAATGTTAAAAGGATAGTGTTTTCTTCCTCCGCTACGGTTTATGGTGTAGCCAAGGAAATGCCCTTAAAAGAAGGTATGCCTACGGGAGCTATTAATCCCTATGGCAGAACAAAGCTGTTCATTGAAGAAATTCTTCGTGACTTATATATAGCTGATAATGAATGGTCGATAACATTACTCAGATACTTTAATCCTATCGGCGCCCATAAATCCGGTATTATAGGTGAGGATCCTAAGGGAATTCCGAATAATCTTATGCCGTATATCTCTCAGGTGGCAGTTGGCAAACTTGAAAAACTCCATGTTTTCGGTAGCGATTATAAAACAGTCGACGGAACGGGAGTAAGAGATTATATTCATGTTGTAGACCTTGCTATCGGTCACGTTAAAGCACTCGGTTGGGCATTGGATAATACGGGCTGTGAGGAGATAAATCTCGGAACGGGCAACGGCACAAGTGTTTTGCAGTTGCGAGATGCCTTTGTTAAGGCATCAGGGGTAGACGTGCCCTACACAATTGATCCGCGCCGTCCGGGAGATCCGGACGAGGTTTATGCCGATGCTTCAAAGGCTTTAGAGCTTCTTGGATGGAAGGCGGAGCGTGGAGTAGACGAGATGTGTGAGGATACATGGCGTTGGCAGAAAAATAACCCTCAGGGCTATTTGAAGTAATAAGTAAGAAGTAATAGGTAATAAGTAGAGTGTCTCGCCGAGTAATATATCGGACGACAGAGTTGACACCTTGCTTATTACCTCTTCACTATTCTTAATATTTCCGCCTGTGGCGCAGCTGGATAACGCAGCAGATTCCGATTCTGAAGAACGGGGGTTCGAATCCCTTCAGGCGGGCCAAAATCGACAAGTTTCGATAGAAGCTTGTCGATTTTACTTTTTCACTATTACCTCTTCACTTATTCTTTAATTACTCCGATTTTTGGAAAGTAATAAGTAATAGTTAAGAAGTTTCGGTGTCGGCTTTGCCGACGAAATATAAATAATGTGTAGCAGTTTGAACGCCTAGCGATCATTCTTTCGGCAATGGTGTGTGTTGGTTTTAATAAATTGGATCAGTTATTGGATAATAAATAAAATATCATAAGCTCAACCTTATAATTTACTTGCTTTTTATAAGTCGGTTTGTTATAATTATGTAAATCATATTGTAAAATTCAATCTTGAAAGGATGTAAAATATGAACTTAGAAAAAGTAATTCCTCAAATAACGGCGCATATTCCCGAAAATAAGAAAATTGACGGTGCGGTTATAGTTTTTGCGGGCGGTGGTTATACAACCAGAGCCGGTCACGAAGGTGATGTTTATGCAGAGTTTTTGAAAAATAACGGAATCTGTGCATTTAATGTTGAATACCGAGTAGTTCCGGCGAGATTCCCTTCACAGCTTTTTGATGCCAGATATGCCGTGAATTGGGTTAGGGAAAATGCTGAAAAATATGGAATAGACAGGAATAAAATAGCAGTAATGGGTTCTTCGGCAGGTGGCCATCTGGCAGCAATGGTGAGTACATATACATCACCTAGAGGTGCACAGGAGCTTGATATTAAGGAAAATTATCTGCCGAATGCTCAAATTTTATGTTATCCTGTTATTGTAAACCCCACGGATAATAGTTACGCTAATATTGAAAGTTACGAGCATCTTTTGGATACGCTTGAATCAAAACAAGTAAGAAGTGTTGATCCGACGCTGAATGTAACCGAAACTACCCCTCAGGCTTTTATATGGCATACTGCTGAAGACGAGGTCGTTGATATGAGAAATTCTTTAGATTATGTTTGTGCACTCCAGAAAAATAAAATACCCGTTGAAATGCATATTTTTCAAAACGGACCTCATGGTATAGGTTTGGCTAACAACTATCCTCACTCGGCTCAATGGAAAGGACTTCTCCTTAATTGGTTATATAAAATATTTGGCTAAACGAACATAAAAAATTATTTAAAAACAAAATTCATAAGTGAGCAAACAAGAGTAAAACGAAGCAAAACAAAGCAAAAACGAGATATTACTTTTTAAATTAAAATTTTTTGAAAATTGTGTTGACAAACTATTTTCAGTGTGGTATTATAATCGAGCTAAAAAACAACAAATTGGAGGTTTTGATTATGTCTACATTTATGGCAAAACCTGCTGAAATTCAGCGTAAGTGGTATATAATTGACGCTGCTGACAGACCTTTAGGTCGTACAGCTGTTAAGGTTGCTGATTTGCTTCGTGGCAAGGGCAAACCCGAATTTACACCCCATGTTGACTGCGGCGATCACGTTGTAGTTATCAATGCTGAAAAGGCAGTTCTCACAGGCAAGAAATTAGAAAAGAAGTATTATCGTCGTCATACCGGTTATATCGGCGGTCTTAAGGAAGTGCAGTATGCAACCCTTATGAAGACTCGCCCCGAGCTCGCAGTTGAACTTGCAGTTAAGGGTATGGTTCCCGATACCACTATCGGTCGCAAGGCACTCACCAGACTTCACGTTTATAAAAATGAGAAGTTTGATCAGGTAGCTCAGAAGCCCGAAAAGCTTGAATTTTAAGAAGGGAGACAGATGAATTATGTTTGAAGGAAAGCCCTATTTTTACGGCACCGGCAGAAGAAAGAGTTCTGTCGCCCGTGTACGTGTTTATAACGGTACAGGAAAAATCACCATCAATGAAAGAGATATTGATGATTATTTTGGTCTTGAAACCTTAAAGGTTATTGTGCGTCAGCCTTTAAATCTCACCGGCACACTTGATAAGTTTGATATCGTATGCCGTGTGTCCGGCGGCGGTGTTACCGGCCAGGCAGGTGCTATCCGTCACGGTATCGCTCGTGCACTTTTACAAGCAGACGAAAATCTTCGTCCTGAGCTCAAAAAGGCAGGTTTCCTCACTCGTGACCCGAGAATGAAGGAAAGAAAGAAATATGGCCTCAAAGGCGCTCGTCGTGCACCCCAGTTTTCGAAGAGATAATCTGTTTATTTCGATTCAAACAGACTCTGCATTGCCGCAGGGTCTGTTTTTTGTTTTGAATACCCCCCGTCGTAATCATTTGTTAACCATTTGAAATTTTTTGTAACTTGCTTCACGGCAGATACTGTGATATAAATAATGTTGAAAAGCAAAACCAAAAGGGGACAAAAATGAAAAAATCAGTTTTAATTATAGTATGCGTTATACTTATAGTGGTGCTGGGAATAGGTCTTAACCGTTGCGATATATTAGGCTCTTCAAAGAAATTGTTAGAGAAAGTAAGTAAGGAGCCACCAAAGGCTACCGTCTGCATTGACGCAGGGCACGGCTTTGCCGATGTGGGTTGCGAAAGCCCTTATCTTGAGGGTTACGAAAAGGATGTTACTATTAAGATTGCAAAACTTTTAAAAACGGAACTTGAAAGCCGAAATATAAAGGTTGTACTGACCCATGACGGCAAAAAATTTCCCTCCTGCGATGAGATATTAAAGGGTGTAAATAAATATGGTTTAGAATATGATAGCACTCGTCTTATTGAAAACAATAACTTTTCGGCATACGAAAGGGTTATATATGCCAATGTGGTAAACGAAACTGAGCCCATAGACCTGCTCGTTTCTTTACATATCAATAGCATTGAAAATCATCCGGAACTTAGCCAATATGAGCTTTATTATTATGAAAACAACCCACACGCCGCAGAATTAAAGGAGCTTTGCGAAAGCCTCGAAGACGCCTTTGATAACGATACCAAAACCGCCGTCACGGCGGCAGACGAATCCTATACCGTAACAAGATATACTGAATATCCGTCGCTATTGGTGGAAATGGGATACGCCACAAATAGGGAGGATGCCCAAAAGCTCAATAGCGAAAAATGGCGAAAAGAATATGTCAAAACCCTCGCAGAACAAATACAAAAATTTACAGACAAATATTGATACATCTTTTTTTAAAACAAAAATGAGGTTGGAACAGCAGTTCCAACCTCATAAATTTTCTTGTTAAGTATAAATTACTTAAGCTCAACAGTTGCGCCAACCTCGGTGAGTTTAGCCTTGATTTCTTCAGCTTCTTCCTTGGAAACTGCTTCTTTAAGGGTCTTAGGAGCGCCGTCAACAACTGCCTTTGCATCAGCAAGACCGAGACCGGTGATCTCACGAACAACCTTAATAACCTTAATCTTTTCAGCGCCAGCGTTAGCGAGAACTACGTCAAATTCGGTCTTTTCGTCAGCTGCTGCTGCGCCGCCTTCTGCGGGAGCTGCTACTGCAACTGCAGCGGCTGCGGATACGCCGAATTCCTCTTCAACTGCTTTAACGAGCTCAGAAAGCTCAAGAACGGTAAGAGTTTTTAACTCTTCAATCATAGCTGTAATCTTTTCAGATGCCATTTTAATTTCCTCCAATTTAAATGTTTTTAGAATTTGTTTTTTAAAATTTAATTAATCTGCTGCTTCTTCTGCTGCAGGTGCTTCGCCGTCTTTATCAACGATAGCCTGCACTGCACGAGCGAAAGCTGCGATGGGAGCCTGGAAAGCGCCGAGAACAGTAGCGAGAAGGATTTCTCTGCTGGGGAGCTTTGCCAAGGATTTAATTGTTTCAACGTCGACAACCTTTCCGTCAAGGAAACCTGTTTTAACATTGAAATTTTCGTGTTCATCTGCAAATTTGTAGAGAATTCTTGCGGCGGCAGTATAGTCCTCATTAGAAAGAGCTATAGCGGTTGTGCCTTCAAGTACGGATTTCATATCTTCGAGCTGGGTACCTTCAATTGCACGGGCAAGAAGTGTATTCTTAACAACGAAGTAATCAACACCGTTTTCACGAAGCTCTTTACGAAGAGCTGTGTCATCAGCAACTGTAGTACCTTTGTAGTCAACAATAACGCCTGTTACGGCTTTACTTAGCTTTTCAGAAAGTTCTGCTACTAACTGTTGCTTTTGTTCTAAAACTTTTGCGTTAGGCAATTTTTTCACCTCCGAAAAAATAAAAATGTCTGCCCAAAGACAACGGCAGACACGTAAAAATCATAAATAAGTATTACAATTAAAACGCTTCACCTCGGCAGGCGTAAAACTTACGGCGCACACGCCACCTGCTGTCTTTGGATTTGCAACATAGAGAATTATAAATCATTTATTATAATTTGTCAAGTATTTTTTAGTTTGGTTGTTTGGCTGAGGTGGGTCATTGATATAAAAATGGAAAAATCACTTTTAAAAAAACTCACAAGTAAAGTTGGCTATATATATATTCTTTATTTTTGTTGACTTTTACTATGACAAATTTTTCGAAAAAATGTTAAAATTGATACAGATTATGTTATAAGGAGTTTTTTACGGTGTTTAAGGTCAATGATACGGTGCTTTACGGTTCTCAGGGCGTTTGCAGAATCAAGGCAATTGAAATAAAGGAAATAGGCAAGAAAAAAAGGAGTTATTATGTTTTGCGCCCAATATATCAGGAAAGCAGTACCATTTTTGTGCCTGTTGATAATGAAAATCTCGTTTCAAAAATGCACAATGTTATGTCTATAGAAGAAATAAAGAATCTTATAATTGATATGCCAAAGTACGATACGGTATTTGAAACGGATGATAGTCTTCGCCGCAACAGCTACAGAGAGATTCTATCTTCGGGCGACAGAGTAGCGATAGCGTCTGTTATAAAGTCTTTATATTCAGAGCAACTGCGACGCAAAGAAACGGGTAAAAAACTTCCCCTCGCCGATGAGCAAATTTTAAATCATGCTGAAAACCTATTATGTAATGAATTGGCTTTAGTACTTAACATAGAACCACAGCAGGTTATCTCATTTATAAATGAACAAATTGAACTTAACGCTTTAAATCGCTAAATTAACACTTGACAAATTGGGAAAAGAGGAGTATTATATCAAGTGAAAAATCTATTTCAAAAGGAGTGACACAGGTGTTCGTATTTGCTAACTATTATTACTACTACTTTACTATGGACTGCCCGTGCACTCACAAGGCTTAAATTTAAGTCTTAAAGTTTTGTATGGACGGTCCGCAATGCTATGCTTTTAAAAAGCGATAGTTTGCGGATTTTATTTTTTCTTGAAAGGAAAAGA
>JAGAZW010000169.1 GCA_017939855.1 Clostridia bacterium
CTATCTTCCCCATACAGATTTTAGAAGCGCTTCTTTTAACTGTTTTGTTTGCAGTGCTCCTGATTTTGTTTATAAGGATAAATAAAAAAGGTATTGTAGCCGCTATTTATCTGTATTCTTATTCTATAATTAGATTTGCACTTGAATTTTTTCGAGGAGATACAGAAAGAGGAAGCTTCATGAGACTTTCAACATCACAGATAATAAGCATTATAATATTGTTAATTTTAAGTGTCCTAATTTTATTGCGAAGGAAATATATTAAAAAGGACACTTTGCTATAGAAAAGAAACGCTCGAAAGACTTCGAGCGTTCCTTTTCCTTTGGTCGCAATCGACCTTAAAGAAAACCATCAGGTCTGCTGGTTGTTGTCATATTTGTTAACAATCGCAGTTTCTCTGACCTTTTCTGTATCGGGATGGGACAGACGAAAATCGCCACCGTCAGTACCGTTCATATATATCTCAGGCACTGTATAGATTTTCTTTTTTTCTTTACCGTCCATTTTTTCACCCCGTATGTTATATTGTGCGTTATTGAGTTTATAATACTTGTAAATTTTTGGTTAAGGATTTCTGATTTTACACCTATATATATAATATGACATCCGCTTTCGACACAAATTTTATTCCAAAGCGGATATTATATTTTTATAAATATATTGTGAGGTGAAAAAATATGGCAGTAGAAATAAAAATTAAGGGTGAGGTCGTTTATGCCTATTTATCGGGTGAACTCGATCACCATTCAGCTGCATTTATGCGTCAGGCTATAGATTCAGCAATTGAACTTAATATGCCGACACTTTTAATAATGGATTTTGAAAACATAACCTTTATGGACAGCTCCGGAATAGGTCTTGTTATGGGAAGATATCGCAATCTTTCGAAAAGTGGAGCCGTACTTAATATAACAGGTGTTTCCAGGCAGATGTATAAAATGATGGAAATGGCAGGACTTAACCGTCTTGCAAAAATAGAACAACAAAGTAATGAAAGGTAGATTTTATGGAAGTAACAAACAGATTTAATATGAATTTTCTTTCTCGTTCGGCGAATGAAGCTTTTGCAAGGGCTGCAGTTGCCGCTTTCGCAGCACAGATTGACCCAACACTTGAAGAAATAAGCGATATAAAAACAGCAGTTAGTGAGGCGGTCACTAATTGTATCGTTCACGGTTATAAAGAGAAAATGGGGAAAATATACATATCGGCTGAAATATTAGACAACAATACTCTTCGAGTGAAAATTAAAGATAAAGGAGCCGGTATTGAAAATATAAAAAGAGCTATGGAACCGCTTTTTACGACTGTAGGCGGAGAGAGAGCCGGGTTAGGCTTTGCGGTTATGCAGAGCTTTATGGACAATGTGAGTGTGCGATCGGCAAAAGACAAGGGGACAACAGTAACTCTAACAAAACGAATAACCCCTCGGTATAGTATCAATGGCTGAAGTTAAAAATCGTAATAGTCTAGTTGAAGATAATCTTCGTCTGGTTCATTCATTATGCAGGAGATTTACAGATAGAGGGATAGAATATGATGACCTTTATCAAGCGGGGTGCGTCGGACTTATAAAGGCCGCAGATGCCTTTGACGAAAAAAGAGGCTATTGCTTTTCAACCTATGCGGTACCTGTAATCTTAGGTGAGGTGCGCAGACTCTTCCGTGATGGAGGCGCTGTTAAGGTTTCTCGTTCTGTAAAGGAATTGGGTCTTCGTATTTCGAGAGAAAAAGCGTTAATGGAGCTAAAACTAGGAAGAGACGCAACAGTGTCTGAACTTGCAAAAGCTTTAGGTGTTTCAAACGAGGAAATTACCGATGCTGTTTGTGCATTGCAACCCGTTGTTTCTCTCACTTACGAGAGTGAGGACGGTTCAGTAGAAATCGATATCCCCGAATCAGGACCTGAGGAAATTCTTTCAAATAAATTGTTATTGGAGACGGCGTTTGATGTTCTCGAGGAGGATGAGCGCATGATTATATCATATAGGTTTTATCATAATCTTACCCAAAGCAAAACGGCCGATATCTTAGGAATGTCTCAGGTGCAGGTTTCCAGAAAGGAAAGAAAGATTCTTCAAAAGCTGCGAAAAGCAATAGAAAAATAAAGCTGATAACTGATTATTAGATGTTTTCTATGGGCATAAAACACAACATCTTGTGCAAAATTTCACAAAGAAAAAAACTTTTAAAAAATATGAAAAAAAGTGTTGACAATTAGGGTTTAATGTGGTATTATAATCGGGCGCCCTTGAGAGAGGGACGCAAACGGACCTTGAAAATTAAACAACGACGAACTAATAAGGACCCGACGATTCTTAGAGAAATCTTAGAAATCAAGGACAATAAACGATACGCCAGTATCGGAAAAGTAAAGAGCTAAAGAGCGCTTTAGAAAATGGTTTTAAC
>JAGAZW010000170.1 GCA_017939855.1 Clostridia bacterium
CTCTAAAATTATCGCGGCCAAAAACTGTGGCTATTTTATTTGTTTTAATAAACACACGATTATATTGAGCATGCTCATCAATAAAAACTGGCACATTTATAGTATTTTGATTTTCGTCTTTAAATTCCGTAATAAGCAAAAAATAATTTTCCCGTCTTGCTGAATCACTAGCATTTTTGGTTCCCCGATACGCCTCTTTAACACCATCGAGACTATCTATTATTTTAAGAAAATTGGTTTCACCTATTCCGTGATAATTTTTATTTTTATCAACCCGTAATCCTAAATTTTTGGCTTCTTCCTCCGTAAATACATTTTCCCTAATATGCGATGCATTCATCACCATTGGGAGATTTTTCACACCCTTTTGAGATAACATTATTGGTGGTGTATTATCACGAAGTAAAACTTCATTTCGATAGTTTTTATCATAAAGTGCCTTGTGAAGTTCGCTTTTAGCATTAACGTTTAAACTATACTGCCATCCACCGCTATCATCGACGGTGGTTTTTTGTTCTGTTGAGGTTTGACTGTTTTGAGAACTTTTGGACATAGAAAAAGCAGACTCTTCTAAGTCTGCTTCTTTCTTTGCGGTATTTGAGGTGTTTCCCGATTGTGCGCTATTGCGTTGACCACTCGTTCTAGAAAGTCCGAGGTCACCTGACCTGTTTCTATTTGTTTTTGATTTGATTTCACCCATCGAGCGAACGTCTGTATTTTCTCTGGTGTGTCCATCAAAATTATTATCAATAGTTCCGTCTCTTCCGGCATTGATATTACGTCCTCCAAACCCACTACTAATTCTATCAGCGGTCTGTGCAAAGGATGGTCTTTTGAAATCCCGAACATCTCCTATCACTCCTTTGTAGTATTCATATGTTTTCTTTGTAAGGCGTTCCATTATTCGATATCCAAATTCAACATCATCAAACTTTTCTATCAAATACCACCTGTTATGGTAAGAAGCTAATCTTTGATCTCCTACCTCAACTTCATCTGATAAAGCCCAGCGAGCCGCCCATTCATTTGCATCGCTTTGAGATTCATTGAATGGCGGAAATTGATTATTAATTAAACTATATTGTACATCGTTAGAATTCCTTTTGTCAATATTATCTCCCGCTTTTTGTTGTTCCTGCCAGGCAGCTTCGGCTTTCTTATAGGTTTTAATCCATTCTTCTTCAAGTTTTACTATTTCCCAACTTGATTTTTTGCTTACATTTGCAAAAGCACTTTTGAGCTTTCTGATAGCAACCTCTACAAGCGTTTTTAACCTTTCCCAAACAATTACTGCCGCTTCCCTTGCGCCGTTTGCTTTGCGGCTCTCGGGCGATAATTCCAAAGCCAGTCTATTCAAAAAGCGATGTCCCTTTTCAAATAACATCTCTGCTACAAACTCTGCTACCATTTCAAGATTTGCCGAATGTTCGGCTTGAAGCTCTGCCTCACGTTTAGCTTCCAAATTCCCCTGATATTCTGCGTCGGTCTCGCTCTCAAATCCTTGTGTTCCTTTATAGGCAGTCCTTATAGCCTTATTATAGGCCTCTACACTTTCGTATTTTTTAGTATGGAGAACCCATATTTGAAAAACCCTACTGTTCATAACAGCGTTCGCAAAATCATGATATGCCGTTACATTGGTTTCAAGGAAATGTGTCAGTTCGTGTTTCAGAAGTTCCTTAAAAGGACTTTTGCAGTCATAATCGAAAATTATCTCTTTCTTCGCTTTATTGACCTTTGAATTTGCCTTTTGAGGTTCACCGTCTTCATCAAGGATTACTTTGCCATTTTTATCCCTTTTATATAAATCTGCAAATCCTATCTTCCAGCCCAATTTTTTTGCAACCTTAAATAGCAACATTTGACCTTCGGTCTTCCTCTGATGACCTACTATTTCATCTGCCATACCGTCTATCCAAGAAATTTTTTCCTTGCTTAGGTCCGGCTCACTAACCATACTTTGGATTGAATCAAGATACGCATCTTCCCAATTTTCGTAATATTCTTCTTCAACCTCCACATTTCCACCCTGCGGCGCTTGGGCGGTTTGGGTGGAGTCGATATCACCCTCAACATCATAATCGCCCTCTGCACTATTTTCAGGCATAGAAAAAGCAGCCTCATCCTCTGAGGTTGCTACATTTGTTTCATTATTTAAGTTTTTAGGCCCGCCGCTTTGAGTTTGGCTTTGAGTCTCTCTACGTATTCCATACTGTCTTCGCTCATCAAATTGTCGTACATTTTCTGATATTTTGATGAGTTTTGGCTTTTCTCCTCTGGCAACGTCGTTTGAGTAGTGCGAGTATCCATCTACTAATCCCTCCGTGTTGATTATTGTGTTGAAATTTTGGGTTGGTGTATCACCATATTGCTTTATAATTCCCGGCGGTATAAACCTTCCTGTTTCAACGTATCGGTTTAAGGCCCTTCCTATTGCTTTGCCATTTGGCAACTCGTTAAGATGCAAATAGACCGAGTATCCGTTATCTTTTAAAAGTTGAATTTTTGCGATTAAAGATTCAACTTTGTTACCGCCAACAATAGGCCATACTATATTTTCTCCTTTTTTTAGAGAATCTCCCAAAACATCATCAATTATATCTTGACTCTCCCTATGTACCGCATTGGCGCCTATACCGTTATCAAACTCAGGCAATTCTTCCTTTGCCATATCACTATCGATAACTCGGGAGGAATAATATTCAGAAAGTGGGTCCACAAGAACGCTTGATTTACCTGCTGCAGAAAGACCAATAACAATATCTGCTCGGCGCTCTTGTTTTAAAATATCATTATACACCACTTTACCACTACTGTCAACCGTTGCGCTACCTAATGCAAGTAGTTTTTGGGCAACATTTTTTCTTATAGCAGCTCTTTCGGGTGTGTTTATGGTATACGTTTCAGTACGTGAAGAAGCCTCGTCAAGTAATTGTGAAATAACAGGGTCTGCGTTTATCTCTTCAATAGAAATATCTTCGCCGTTTTGCAGGCGCTGAATCAAATCCATAAGTTCAGACGTTGGCGGAATTAACGGTTCTCCTTTTTTACTGTCTTCAATTTCTAAAGAATTGTCATTACTATTTTCATTACCCATTTCCTGTAATGAGCTGTTTTGTTGTGAAGCAGACATTGTACCACCATCAGCACTCTGTTGCAACGGTGTTTTTTGCCCCGTCACCGCCGATAACGCAGCGTTTAAATTCCTCTCGCTGTCGGATGTGGTGCTTTGAGCGTCGCTAATCTCGTTAGCGTTGATTTCACCCTCAACATCATAATCGCCCTCTGAACTATTTTCAGGCATAGAAAAAGCAGCCTCAGTTTCTGAGGTTGCTTCGCTTACTCCGCAATCGGGTTTTAAAACGCCATTTTCTGCAATAGTTATAATTTGGTTGGGATATAGCGCTATGGCGGAAAAACTTCCAACATCTTCACTTTGATTTCTATATATTATTCCGTCATAGCCGTTGTCTTTTAGTATATCTCTTACAGCGTTCATAGCGGGATTATCATAAGTTTCATCCCACCAACCGTCTAATTGAGATAATTCGTCATACTGCGTTTGCGATATTATACCGGCTTCACGTAATTGTTCGGCTACATCACATGCAGCCCAGTTACCTGAATAATCTTTTAATTCTATAGGCTTTGTAATGTTACAATATGTTTCCTTATAAATTCCATCAGGAGTATCAGGATTTTCTTCTTTGGTCTGTGAATACCTGTCGTGTGCCGCATCTATTGTTCCTAAATGGAAACCGATATCTCCTTTTTCAAAAACGTCGAACTCAGCTGCAGTCCAATGATAAAGAGAAAGTATGTTGCCGTCCTCATCTTTGAAAATGGTATCTTTGAACCTTTGCTTGACTTCCTCACTTAATATCCTTCCGGTTGTATCCTTACCAGTTAAGTCTATTTTTGAAACATCTCGAAGTATACCCTCTTCAAGTCCTGTTGCATCTTGCTTCGAGGCTTTGGATCGAACCATCCAGCCGCTTTCGCCCGCTGCAAGTCTGCCAACACCTCGTCCTTTTGTTTCTCCCAGTATTTCCACAAGTCGAGCAAGTGCTCTGGTATTTTTACCTTGTTTCCGTACGCCGTTTCGGCTTCCACTAGCGGCTGATATTTTTCCTCTTCCCAATAACTCGGGGTTGTTACTGCCATTTTTTTCACCTCTTGAATTCATTATACCACCGTTCTCACTCTGTTGCAACGATGTTTTTTGACCCGTCACTGCCGATAACGCAGCATTTAAATTCCTCTCGCTGTCGGATGTGGTGCTTTGAGCGTCGCTAATCTCGTTAGCGTTGATTTCACCCTCAACCCCATAATCGCCCTCTGAGCTATTTTCAGGCATAGAAAAAGCAGCCCCATCCTCTGAGGTTGCTTTATTGTCTCGGAGTGATATAAAATCAAGTCCTATATCTTCATTAAATTTTTGACTAGCTTCAACCACAGCGTTCCAGTCTGAAAAAATCGAAGAAAATTCTTTTGTAGCTATTTGAGAATTTTCGGAAACGTGACCATTAATATATGCAGTTAATTCTGTTAAAAACTTTGAAACATATTCTACAGAATTAATTATATCATTAATCTCGGTTTCAGACAGTTTCCGTTGCAACTTTTGTTCTATTTTTGAACGGTGATGATTATCAAATATTTTTCTTGCTAAATTTAAATACCCATCCGAACCCCATTTGATATTTTCACAAACAACAGATTGATATTCTGCATAAGCTTTTGTGTCGCCTTTTTGATTCACGTGCACAGCCTCGTGGGCAGCCATATTCACACTCGAAAGACTTGCCGTGCTTGAAACATATACTGTACCATCAGGCGCCGTTACAGCTTCATAATGCGATACAGTTATGCCGCCTTTATTGCTTTCAGTCATCCCTTCGCAATATATTGCGTTTATGCCCGCCGCCTTCAATATCTCTACTGCATTGGAGGCATCCGACCAATCCGCTGCTTTAGGTGTATATGCGAAAATAGATTTCCCTATATTCCGTATTTTTCTTCCGCTTTTTTGCTGAGCTCCGCTATTTCTTCGGGCG
Organism: Clostridia bacterium; assembly: GCA_017939855.1. Taxonomy (GTDB): domain Bacteria; phylum Bacillota; class Clostridia; order Oscillospirales; family Acutalibacteraceae; genus UBA737. The sequence continues at coordinate 5,058 of JAGAZW010000170.1, forward strand.
AAAGTTTCTCCATCTTCCTTCCAAGCGTTTCGGCTTTCCTCTTGAGTTCGGGAGAATGTTTTTTCGGATTGCTCACCGCTTCGGAAATTTCCTTGGCCGTCAAATATCTTGGCATTAGCATTACCTCCGCTATTATTGTTTGAATTCATTATACCACCGTTCTCACTCTGTTGCAATGATGTTTTTTGCCCCGTCACTGCCGATAACGCAGCGTTTAAATTTCTCTCGCTGTCGGATGCAGCGTTAGTCTTTACACTCGAAGCGACAGTTCCTGTTTTTGCTACGTTCATAAGCTCAAGATACCTTGATATTCTTTGTGTTGCCGACGAGCTACCTTTGAACACCATCTCTACAAACTGTTCTTTTAGTGTTGTGTCACTTGAAATTATTTTTTGTTGCGATTTGGTGATTTTTTTGCCTGAAATCGCTGCATTTATAATATTTGCCGCTTTTACAAAAAATTAATTCGGACCACATACTGCAGTCCGGATTTGCTCATTTCACCATTGTTCCGCCATCGGTATTCAAAAGAATGAATATCTGTTCAACCGTTAGGTTCTTAATGCTTACATATATTAGTATTTCTCTATCATTTTCACCCTCACATAAAAATTCATAGCATCTTATTTCGGCTGCGCCATCGGTTGGAATAAGTGCCATTTTCCATTCTTTAACGTCAAGTTTTTCGTCTAAAACTTCTCTTGCCTGTTCTTGAGTATATGTGGGGCTCTCAAAGGCTCTGGGACGGTGGTTTGTAAGATAACCTGCACTTTCAAAAAACACTATTTCTCCACTACTGAGTGACACGCCTACCTTAATTAAATCGGTATAACAAACCGTTTGACCGTCAAGATAGGCAAAGTTAATAGTGCAGATGCCGTCGGTTGTAAAATAATATGTGTCGGTCATGTTATTATAGCCGTTTTCTTCGAGAAACTCTTTTGCCTTTTCTATAGCAGTTTCATATGAATATTGCATTGCTGTTATTTTTTCGTTTTTGCGCATATATACGATATATCCGCCGCTTTTTGATACAGATACAGTATAGTCATTATTTGAAAACCTGTATGCCTCAATTTTTCCGCTTTCTTCCCCATTATACTTCAGTGGTTTTACACCATTAGGCAAAAAGTCTCTCGCAATATCCAAAGCTGCATCCTCACTTACCGCAACAGCGTTTGATATCATAAGCGGTTCCTTTTTAAGAATATGATCCGAATAAGGTCCATCATATAAAAGTGTTGGATAATCGCTTAAGTTTTCTTCAATTTCAGTAAGAGAATCTGCAAGTGCCGTATCAGCTATAACTTCATCCGCCTTTGTTTCAAGAACCTCTATCCAATGCTCTATATTGTTGTATTTTATTTGAGAATCGCTGATTGCCTCAGAGATATTTTTAGCAGTAGCGCTCAAAAGCGACAACTGTTCTTTCTGGGTGTCTGTTATTTGGTTACCCTCAATATTATCTTTAGAAACAGATAGAGCATAATTGCCCACTTGGGAAAGAAAACGATTAAGCGTTTCAAAGCTATGAGCATTGACAGGTAGGCTTGAAAGTGCACTTTTTGCAAGTTCCGCCTCGCTATACAGCTCACATGCAAAAGAACACATTTTATTGCTTGAAGCAACATATACGGTTTTCTCAAGAAGTATAGAAATGCTGTTAAGTCTTGAATCAAATTCACTTAAAGCACGTGAATATTCGTTTTGTATTTGCGTCTTATACTTATTGCTCTTTTGCAATTCTCCCATATAAAGAACCGACGCTACAATAGCCAATAAAACCGAAAGACATATACCTGCCATTATAATTCCTTTTTTCACTCAACGACACTTCCTTTTCGTATATCTTTGGCAAAACTTTGAATCTTATTCAAAAAATGGCAGGTTTCGGTATTGATTTTTATTTCTCTTTGTGATAATATAATCTACGTATAATAGTAAAAACATTGACGGAGAAAGTAGTTTTCCATTTTCATCTTAAGCGAGTCGACGATGGTGAAAGTTCGATGATGATAGGAATTATGAAGATCCCTCCCGAGTTGCAGCCTGAAAATTTTTTATGACTAGGGTGTGCCGGATAACCGACGTTACAGGTTCTGGGATGTTGGTCCTGTGTAATAGGTGGTAAAAGGGTATTGTATTCCTTGTCCTATCAGGACGAGGATTTTTTGTTTAAAGGAGAAAGTTTATGTACGAAAGCATTTCGCCCAACCTTAATTTTGTTGAGCAGGAAAAGAAGGTCGAAAAATTTTGGTCTGATAACAAAATTTTTGAACAGAGTATCGAAGCTAATGCAAAAGGTGAACCATATGTATTCTATGACGGTCCACCTACTGCTAACGGAAAACCTCATATTGGTCACGTTTTGACACGTGTTATCAAGGATATGATTCCACGCTATCGCACTATGAAGGGTTATATGGTTCCGAGAAAAGCCGGCTGGGATACACACGGTCTTCCGGTAGAGTTGGAGGTTGAAAAACTTCTCGGTCTTGACGGCAAGGAGCAAATTGAAGAATACGGTCTTGAGCCCTTTATTGACCACTGCAAAGAAAGTGTGTGGAAATATAAGGGAATGTGGGAGGATTTCTCTAAGACTGTAGGCTTCTGGGCTGATATGAATGACCCATATGTTACCTACGACAATAACTTCATTGAATCTGAGTGGTGGGCTTTAAAACAGATTTTCTATAAAGGACTCCTTTATAGAGGTTTTAAAATCGTTCCGTATTGTCCACGCTGCGGCACTCCGCTTTCTTCTCACGAAGTAGCCCAAGGCTACAAGAATGTTAAAGAGCGTTCTGCAGTTGTTCGCTTTAAGGTTGTCGGTGAGGATTCCTACTTCCTCGCTTGGACTACTACGCCTTGGACTTTGCCTTCAAACGTTGCACTCTGCGTAAACCCAGATGAAGCATACTGCAAGGTTAAAGCGGCAGACGGATTCACCTATTATATGGCTGAGGCACTTCTTGATAGAGTATTAGGCAAACTCAAAACCGAAGATTCCCAGGCCTACGAAATTCTTGAAACTTATAAGGGCAAGGATTTGGAGCATAAAGAATACGAGCCTCTTTTCGATTATGTTAAACCTGTATGCGAAAAACAAAATAAAAAAGCTCATTTTATAACCTGTGACTCATATGTAACCATGACCGACGGTACCGGTATTGTTCACATTGCACCTGCCTTCGGTGAAGATGATGCAAAAGTCGGCAGAAATTATGACCTTCCCTTTGTTCAGTTTGTTGACAGCAAGGGTGAAATGTCACAGGAGACTCCTTACGTCGGTAAATTTGTTAAGGACGCCGACCCACTTGTTTTAACAGACCTTGAAAAACAGGGGCTTTTGTTTGATGCTCCAAAGTTCGAACACGATTATCCTCATTGTTGGCGTTGTGACACTCCCCTCATTTATTATGCAAGAGAATCTTGGTTTATAAAAATGACCGCCGTCAAAGAAGATCTTATCAAAAACAATAATACAATAAATTGGATTCCTGAAAGTATAGGTAAAGGTCGTTTCGGAGATTGGCTTAACAATGTTCAAGACTGGGGCATTTCAAGAAATCGTTATTGGGGCACTCCTCTTAATATATGGACCTGTGAGTGTGGGCACCTGCACTCAATCGGCAGTATCCAAGAACTTAAGAGTATGTCAGATAACTGCCCTGACGACATAGAGCTACATCGTCCATATATTGATGCAGTTACAATTAAATGTCCTGTTTGCGGCAAAGAAATGCACCGTGTCCCAGAGGTAATAGATTGTTGGTTCGACTCTGGTTCTATGCCTTTTGCACAGCATCATTATCCATTTGAAAATAAAGATTTATTCGAGCAGCAGTTCCCGGCAGACTTCATTTCTGAAGCTGTTGACCAGACAAGAGGATGGTTCTATTCACTGCTTGCAATTTCAACACTTATTTTCAACAAAGCTCCATAC
>JAGAZW010000171.1 GCA_017939855.1 Clostridia bacterium
CTATTACTCTGACAAGCTGACCGTCGTACTTTTCGGGAGTAGCAATTAATTGTATCATAGTTACGTCTTTTGCATATTGATTAGCAGAGTTTGGTGTTTCGCTATAACCTGATTCAACAAGTTTGTTTTGATATATCTTTATACCAAACAATATAGCAAAAACAACTGCTAAAGTTATAAGAACGGAAAGAATAATTGTTATTATTTGTTTTTTGTTTTTCACAGAATCACTACCTTTGATTTATTATAACATATTTTATTTCAAAAGTAAATTCACACAGTATAAATCTCCTTGTTTTACAGATACTAACAGTACAAATTTGTAAAGCAAGGAGTTTTTATATATGAAAGCAACAGGTATTGTACGCCGTATAGATGATTTAGGCAGGGTTGTTATTCCCAAAGAAATTCGCAGAACTATGCGGATTCGAGAGGGCGACCCTCTGGAAATATATACGGATTCGGGCGGCGAGGTTATTTTTAAAAAATATTCGCCGATGGGAGAGCTGTCCGCATTTGCTTCAGAATACGCCGACGCTCTTTCGGGGGGTACAAAGCTAGGTGTTTTAATTTGCGACAGGGATCACTGTATAGCGGCAGCAAACGTATCAAAAAAGGATGTCCTTGAAAAAGCGGTAACAGCAGAGCTTGAGGAAATTATGGAAAACCGTCGCACAGTAAAGCCCGCTGACAAAAGAATTACTGCTGTTGAGGGCTTTGAAAACGCTATTTGTGTAGCGTCCCCCATTATTGCCGCAGGGGATATAACCGGTGCGGTTGTTTTGGTGGAAACTATTGAGACTACTGAGGCAGACGAGACGGCTGTGAGTCTTGCCACTGTTGCCGCAAGGTTTTTAGGAAATCAGACCGAATAAACAAATGATGTTTTGCTTAAGGTGAAAATTACCCGGCAAAACATCTTTGTTTTTTCTTTATAATCCATCTTGAAGAAATTTGCTTTTTGTGCTACAATGCCTTCATAAAATCAGACTGCGGAGGTAGTTAAAGTGGAAATAGTTTTAGCTTCGGCTTCACCCAGACGGCAAGAACTTCTTAAATTGATTTTCGATGAGTTTTCCATAGCGGTGGCAGATATTGAGGAAATATGTCCAGAAGACCTTCACCCGCATAAGTGTCCTGAATATCTGGCGGCTAGAAAGGCACTTAAGGTAGCCGACAATGCTTGTGATTCCCTTGTTATTGGTGCAGATACGGCGGTGTTTTTAGGCAACAAAATGCTAGGCAAGCCCAAAGACAACACCGACGCCTTTAATATGCTGTGCCTGCTTTCCGGTAAAGAGCATATTGTTATAACGGGGTGTGCTTTAGTTTATAAAGGCAAAAGCACAAGCTTTTCGGTGGTATCAAAAGTAAAGTTTTTTAATCTTAGTGAAGACGAAATAAAGTCATATATTGCTACCGGTGAGCATACCGACAAGGCGGGGGCATATGCAATTCAGGGGAAGGGCAGTTTGTTTATAGAAAAAATTGACGGAGACTATTTTAACATTGTAGGTCTTCCCGTTTCTGAACTTAACCGCAGAATAAAAGAGATTCTTAAATGATAATGGTATAAATAAAAATCACATAACATCGGCACCTCCCTTACACAAGGGAGGTGTTTTATTGGTTTGTTCTCTTAAACATCTAAAATACGCCAAAACTTCACCTTTTTTATTCCCTCTTTGCGACAAAAACGGCAACACTTCCGATATACAATGATATTACCGAGAAAATCGATTTCTGAAAGGAAAGTGTTAAAATGAAAGAGTCGGTTAAAATCGGGGATGGAGTAACAAAAGGGGATTCTAAGGTCTACATAAAAACTATAGGGATTCATATTATTGCTGCCATTATAGGGTTTGTCGGCGGCAGGGCGCAAATTTTTTATGAAATGAGTCCATTTGGGGTTTCCTTTGCTGCGGGGTGCAGCTTAAATCTCCTGCCCTCGGTTTCAATCGGGGTCTTTTTGGGATATTTTATACCGGGAATTACGGGAGGCTTCAGGTATATTGCCGCCTTTTTTGCAGTGACTGCGATAAGGGTTATGTTGTCGTCGTACAGAAAGCTTTCTTTGAACCCGTATTTTTTAAGTTTAGTGTCTTTACTTGCCAGTCTTTTTACCTCTCTTCTTGCTCTTTGGCGGCTGGAAGAGTATGCTCTTCGCTCATTTGCTGAAGGCATATTGATATGCTCTGTTACCTTTTTACTGGCTCGTGTATCAAGAGTGTTTGGTCGCCGTTTTGCAGGACTTACAGGGGACGAAATGGCATCACTGTTAATTGTTATGAGTATAATTCTTATTGCTTTTTCCTCGGTGACACTATATGGCATATCTTTAGGACGGATAATGGGAATAGTATTAATCTTTATTTCCTCGAAATACGGAGGTACACTGTCGGGGGCTGTCAGTGGCATCACCGTAACATTTTCGCAAATGCTTGTGGGCTCCAATCTTTCGGGATTTGCCCTTTTTTCTCTCGGCGGTATGATGGCGGGAATATTTTCGCCCTTTGGCAGACTGGCACAGATTGCGGCTGTAAGTCTTTGCGGAATAATTGGACATGCCTTTACAGGAGGTGGAACTCAACTAGCAATAGGTGTGGTCGAGCTTCTTTTTGCTTCTTCTTTGTTTCTGATGCTTCCCTCAAAAGCAAGTGTGTTTTTGGGCAAGATTTTCTCCTGTTGTCCAAAAGTTGGCGGTCCTACAGGAGTCAAAAAAGGAGTTATTATACGACTGGATAAAGCGGCATCGGCTCTAGATGACGTATCGAAAACCGTTGAACAGGTCGCAAAAAAACTTTCTGACATTAACGCTCCCTCCTTTTCCCGAGTGGCAGGGATGGTGGAAAAGGACACCTGTGTAGGTTGTAGACTACGCCTACATTGTTGGGAAACAAAACGAAGCGAGACTATGAACGCTTTGGTCGAAATAACAAAAGCCGTACGCTCGGGGGCAACCAAACCCGAAGCTGCGGCAGACGAGGGATTTAAAATACAATGCCTGAGACTTGAAAAGCTTGGAGAGTCTATCAAGGAAAAATACGGTCATTATGCGGCTGCTGTTGTAGCAGAAAATCGTATGGAAGAGGTACGAGGCGTAGTTTCAGACCAGTTTAGCGGCGTTTCAGATATGCTCTACAGTATGTCAAGGGAATTTGAGGGTGATGACCGTTTTGACAATTCTGCTGCATTAACTGCTGCTGCGGCACTTAAAAATCTTGATATCAGATCAGAAGAATCTTATGCCAGAATTGACCGCTTTGGAAGAATGACTTTAGAATTTAAAATAAAAAAAGAGGAAGGCGTTGTTTATAACAAGCTGCAGATAATGAGAATGTTATCGCTGTGCTGCGAGAGAGATTTTGATGTACCGGTGATTAGCGAATCAGCGGGAAAAGTTTATTTAACCGTCAGTGAGCGTCCCAGATATACAGTCGATATGGGAGTATGTCAGTTTGCTGCAAACGGCTCGGGTATGTGCGGTGATGCGTATCGATATTTTTCCGACGGACTTGGTAGATTTTTTATGATTTTAAGTGACGGAATGGGTACAGGCGGCAGAGCTGCGGTTGACGGAACCTTCGTTTCAGGACTTATGGCTCAGCTGCTTAAAGCCGGATTCGGCTATAATTGTTCACTCAAAATCCTTAACTCTTCAATGCTTTTTAAATCTACAGATGAATCGATGGCTACGCTGGATATCGCCTGTATAGATCTATTTAACGGTAAAACCGAGCTTTTAAAGGCGGGAGCTGCACCGAGTCTTGTTCGCCGTTCGGGAAAAACCGGAAAGGCGGAAAGCCACTCCTTGCCGGTGGGGATTTTAAGAGACATAGGTTTAGATAAAGCTACCTTAAAATTAAAGGCGGGAGATATAGTTATTTTGATGTCTGACGGTGCGGTGTCAGAGGACCTTGATTGGATAAGAAATGTCCTCAATACTTGGGGTGACGGCTCGGCACAACAACTGTCTGAGACAATAGCCGAAGGTGTGCGCCGCAGATACAACACAGAAAAGGGCGATGATATAACCGTTATGGCCGCTATAGTGAATAACAAAATATAGAATAAAATTTATCATTTAGGCTCAAAATATTTTAAAACTGTATTTTGAGGTGCGAAAATGAAAAAAATTATAAAAACCACGATTATTATGCTGCTGGTAGTCGCTTTTGCTATCTTCCCCTCCTCTGCTCTTTCTAAAGTAGGGTCTACAGGTGATGAGGTATATACCATTCAGCAAATATTAAAACAAAAAGGTTACTATAACGGAAGCCTTGACGGTGTCTTCGGTACTGCCACAAAAAATGCTGTTATGGCGTTTCAGAAAGACAATAATCTTAAAGTCGACGGCATCGCCGGAAAAGAGACCCTTTATGCTCTGGGTCTTGCCGGCAACGACACCTATGGTGGATACTCCTCTTCAGACTATATGCTTCTTGCCCGAATTATATCGGCAGAAGCAAGAGGTGAGGAATATTTAGGTCAGGTTGCAGTGGGGGCTGTAGTAATGAACAGGGTTGAACATCCCTCATTTCCGGATACGGTAAGCGGTGTGGTTTACCAAAAGGGCGCGTTTTCCTGCCTTGATGACGGTCAGTTTTATGAAGAAGTGAGCGACAGCGCCTACAATGCCGCAACCGACGTGCTTAATGGACTCGACCCCTCAGGCGGCGCTATATATTACTATAACCCCGATAAAAGTACTAATCGCTGGATACTAAATCGACCCGTTATAACAAAAATAGGAAATCATCTTTTTTGCTCGTGAATTAGTTTGACAGCATTCGATATGTGTGGTATAATTACCCAATAAATGCGTTGGCTATACGGAGGCAGAAGAATGCTGGATTTAAAATTTATTTGTGAGAATGCAGATTTAGTAAAAAATAACATTAAAAAGAAGTTTAAGGACCATAAGCTACCCTTGGTAGACGAGGTTATCGCCCTTTATAAAGAAAAATGCGAGGTTAATTCCAAGGCAAACGACCTTCGTGCCAACCGCAACAAGATAAGCAAACAAATCGGTGTGCTTATGGGTCAGGGTAAACGAGACGAAGCAGAGGAAATGAAGCGTCTGGTAAACGAACAGGCGGCAGAGCTTAAAGCACTCGAAGAAAAAGAGGAAGTTTTGGGCAAGGCTGTTAAAGAGCTTCAGATGAAGATACCGAATATTGTCGACGAGAGCGTTCCTGTAGGTCGTGACGATAGCGAAAATGTTGAGGTTAAGCAGTACGGAAAACAGTCTAAACCCGATTTTGAAATTCCGTATCATACCGATATTATGGCGCTATTTGACGGTATCGACAAGGAAGCCGCAGGAAAGGTTGCAGGCGAAGGCTTTTATTACCTTATGGGTGATATCGCCCGTATGCACTCGGCAGTTACCACCTACGCCAGAGATTTTATGATAAATAAGGGCTTTACCTATTGTATTCCTCCCTTTATGATAAGAAGTAACGTTGTAACGGGCGTTATGAGCTTTGAAGAAATGGACGCTATGATGTATAAGATTGAGGGAGAAGACCTCTATCTTATCGGTACTTCAGAACATTCTATGATAGGAAAGTTTATCGATACCATCACAGACGAAGCAAAGCTTCCCTTAACCCTTACAAGCTATTCTCCCTGCTTTAGAAAAGAAAAGGGTGCGCACGGTATAGAGGAAAGAGGTATCTACCGTATACACCAGTTTGAAAAACAGGAAATGATTGTTATCTGCAAACCCGAAGAAAGCATGGATTGGTTTAACAAAATGTGGAGCTATTCTGTTGAGCTCTTTACAAGCCTTGATATTCCCGTTCGTACTCTTGAATGCTGTACTGGCGACCTTGCCGATTTAAAGGTTAAGTCATACGACGTTGAGGCATGGAGTCCTAAGCAGCAAAGGTATTTTGAGGTTTGTTCCTGTTCAAATTTAGGTGATGCCCAAGCAAGAAGACTCGGCATCAGAGTAAAAGGCGAGGACGGCAAAAAGTATCTTGCCCATACCTTAAATAACACCGTTGTAGCACCGCCGAGAATGCTTATAGCGCTGCTTGAAAACAATCTAACCTTTGACGGCGAGTATTACAGTATTAAAATTCCTGAGGCGCTTCGTCCTTATATGGGCGGCTCCGCCTGTATCAAGGCAAAGAACAAATATTAATAATATTTGAGGAGGAAACTTTATGAAAAACACAATTTTAAAGCTGCTATGTCTTGTGCTGTCTGCTATGATGGTATTCGCTGTTGCAGGTTGCGGCGACGATGCCGACAAGTCAAAAGACTCAGACAATTCAAAAACGGAAACCAACGCTTCTGCGGTCGTTCCTTTAGGTTCGGGAGAGGTTGAGTATTTTTATGATGCTCCCGAAGGCAATGCAGACGAAATCATCATTATCGACCACGACGAAGATGTTATTAAAAGTATTTCCTATTCAAAGGTTAATACTACCGAGGGCATAACCGAAGCAATGGGTCAGGCAATGCTTGAGGCTTTTAACAATAAGTATGCGGAGCTAAGTAGCGAGGAATTTATCGATTATGATGCGGCTTATGTTGCAGACGAAGGCAAGGTCTACTTTGAAATTAAGGCAAACGACCTTGATAACGCCGAAACCTTAGAGCTTGTTTGTGCGATGCAGATAATTCCCGGTCTTGATGTGGAAGATACCTACACAAGCTATGTAGAATACGTTAAAAAAGTAGGCTACGATAAGAAATAACACAAGGTGCGCCTTGCGAAAATAATATTTATAAATTACAGGGAACGGATTTATCCGTTCCCTGTTTTTTCTGCGAAAGCAGAATAGTATGGCGGCATAGAGCTGTGCGTTTTCGGCGTGTGGCGTATGCTACACGCTTTTTTATTTATAAGTAGGGAAAGGACAATTATGGCAGACTATAAACAGATGTATTTAACCCTGTTGGACGGTGTGGAGAAGGCAATAGAAGTGCTTTCTGGTACCCAAAGAACATGTGAAGAAATTTACGTTGATACAGATGAAGAAACACAATAAAATTAAAAACGGGAGGACTCATATCCTCCCGTTTTAATATTATCTGAAAAGTTTCCCCTCTTTATCTAAAACCGCAGTTCTTAAAACATTATAGCAATAATATTCTTTTTGATTTGCCTCATAAAAGGCAGTTATTAAAAGCTCGGGGTTTAAGTTTTCCTCGCTTCCTGAAGGAAGTGTAAGATGCAGTACGGTGTTATTATCACTTTGCTCTATTTTCATATTCTTAATTTTTTGTGCGATATCAAGCTGCTTTATATCGCCTTTTTTTGTTTTTTTAGAGCAGATAATACTGTCTTGCTTTAAAAAATCTGACAATTTATCAAATATTTCTCCACCGTCGTCAAAGGATATTTCGTAACTTGCGGCGGCTATAAGCCCTGTTTTCAAGGTAGGCTCGAAAACGTCGAAAAAATTTATGTATTCTCCGCAAATACCGTTTAAAATATCGGGTATTTTGGCGATATCAAAGTTGTCGTCGACAAGTTTGATATCCAAAATTTCATATTCACTTTCAAACCCTAATGAAAGCGGTAAAGCGAAGGTTATATATGCGTGGGGGTTAAAGCCTTCGGTATACCACACAGGCAGACGGGAGCGCTTTATAACTCTCGACATAAACCTGTTCATATCCAGATGTGACACAAAGCGGAGTCTGCCCTTTTTTGTGTACACAAGTCTAACGTTTTTCAAAGCAAACACCCTTTCCGAAAACATTTGCGCCGCACACAGAGCATTTTTTGCGACAATGTGGGGTTGTAATGGCACCTTTTGCAAGTTCATTTTGGCTTATAAGAAATTCCTTTGATACGCAGTAGTCAAGGTGGTCCCAAGGGTTAATTTCATTATAGGAACGCTCACGGTTGGCATAAAAGTGAGGGTCGATACCACATTCAATGAAGGCTTCAAGCCATTTGTCAAGCTCGAAAAATTCGTCCCAGCCGTCAAACTTACAGCCTTTTTTATGTGCGGCTTCGATTACCGAACCTAGTCGCCTGTCTCCGCGTGCAAAAACGCCTTCAAGGAAGCTTGTACGATTTTCGTGATAGCTGAAGGATATTTTCTTGGTGTGAATACAATCCTTAAGATACTGCTGTTTTCTTGCCATTTCCTCCTTAGTTATTTGGGGATGGAACTGGAAGGGTGTATGCGGCTTGGGGACGAAGTTTGCCACACTTATCGACACATTGACACTCTTTCCCTTTGGGCGATTTTCAAGGTGGTAAAATTCATCAACAATTTTTTGCGCTAAGTCTGCAATGCCTTTTATATCCTCGTCGGTCTCTGTGGGCAGACCCATCATAAAATAAAGCTTTACCGAAGTATAGCCGCCTTTGAATGCTGTGCGGCAGGAGGATAAGATTTCCTCTTCGGTAATGTTTTTGTTTATAACATCACGAAGGCGCTGAGTCCCCGCTTCGGGAGCAAAGGTCAGTCCGCTTTTTCTCACAGAGCTTATCTTCTGAAGAAGCTCCTCGCTGAAGTTGTCTATTCGAAGACTGGGCAGAGAAAGGCTTATTTTTTCTTCCTTAGTCCAATCAAGCATATCATTTAGCAAAGGCTCGATACAGCTATAGTCGCTGGTGGAAAGCGAGGAAAGTGAAATTTCGTCGTAGCCGGTACTAAGGCAAAGCGCCTTTGCCTGACGGTTAATGGTTTCAACACTTTTTTCTCTCACCGGTCTATAAATAAATCCTGCCTGACAAAATCTACAGCCTCTTATACAACCTCTGAAAATTTCCTGAACGGCACGGTCATGCACTATCTCTATAAGCGGCACAACAAAGCTTTCGGGATAAAAGGTTTCGTCTAAATTTTCTTCAATTCTTTTTCTGATGGGGAAAGGCGCATCGTCTTTTGGTGTTACGGCGCAAACGGTGCCGTCGGCATTATAGCTAACATCGTATAACGAGGGTACATAAACCCCCTCTATTTGTGCTGCCGCTTTAAGAAATTCGCTTTTGGATTTGCCGTTTTTCTTAAACTCTTTATAAAGCTCGATAAATTCAAGATCAACCTTTTCTCCCTCACCTAAAAAGAAGACGTCGACAAAATCCGCTAAAGGCTCGGCGTTGCAAGTGCATGGGCCTCCTGCTACCACCAAAGGCAAAAGGGAGTCTCTGTCCTTTGAACGCAGTGGTACTCCGGCAAGAGAGAGCATATTTAAAATGTTTGAATAAGAAAGCTCATACTGCAAGGTAAATCCTATAATATCAAAATCTTTAATTGGGTCACGGCTTTCCAGAGCGAAAAGCGGTATGCTATTATCCCTCATGACCTTTTCGAAGTCCGGCCAGGGCGCAAACACACGCTCACACCATATATCCTCTTTGGAGTTAAAAAGAGAATAAAGGATTTTCATACCGAGATGCGACATTCCCACCTCGTAGCTGTCAGGAAAACAAAAGGCAAAGCGTACGGAAACCTGCTCTTTATCCTTTATAATACTATTAATTTCTCCGCCGGCGTATCTGCCCGGTTTTTGTACTGTGAGCAAAAGCTGCTCAAATTTTTTTTCGTCCATAACTACCTCAAAATTTACTCATTCTTTAAATAATATACACTAAACCTTCCGCTTTTTCAATATTTTTAAAAATAACCATTTCGTTAATAAAAAGTACTTTAATTTTTTGAGGTGTTGTGATATAATTCATTATGTATAATTATGTAGATATTAAACGAGGAGGGAAAGATATGAAAAAGCGGATAGTGGGATTTATTTTATGCTTGTTTATCGCACTGGGGCTTACAGGCTGCAATATCCTGACGCCTGACAACGAAGAGCTTTTGTATCCTCCTCAACTGACAGGAGATATGTATCCTATTGAACAGGCACTCAAAGAGAGCGTTGATGGAGAGTACACCCTTAAATACCCCTCCTATGGCGAACAGCGTTCGGCGGTTATGCTGGAGGATATAAATAATGACGGCGAGGAAGAGGCGTTTGCTTTTTATAGCACCTCTGATGATGACCTTACCACCATGCACATTAACGCTATTGTCCGTGACGGAGAAGGCTGGAAGTCGGTGGCGGTGCAGAGTGTTATTGCTGCGGGTCTTGAAAAGGTTGAATTTTCCGACCTTAACGGTGACGGTACAAAGGAAATTGTTGTGGGTTGGGAGATTTATGCTAAAAGCGAGAAACAGCTTTCTGTATATTCCCTGCAAAAATCAAAGCTAAAACCGTTGCTCGTTCAAAATTACACCTCGTTTGTATGTTGCGACTTGGACCAAAACCAAAAAAATGAGCTTTTTATTCATTTGCTCGATACTACCGCCTCGCTTAACAATGCCTCCCTTTACAGTCTGGAAAATTCCAAGGTTGTACAGATTGCAGGGTGCATTATGGATAAGGGCGTAAATGAGGCGAAAAGACCTATTTTATCCCAGCTTTCAAACGGGGAGCCTGCGATTTACATCGATGAGATCAAAGGCGTTGCCGCAGTAACCGAAGTGCTTTATATAAAGGGTGGACAACTAACAAACTCTTTACTTGATACTACCACCACTATGGAAAATACTATAACGGTACGCCCTGCCGCTATCTTATTAAAGGATATAGACGGCGATGCAGTGCCTGAAATTCCCATAGCCTCGCCGTTGCCGAATGCAGACTCTCAAAATGTCGAAAAGCTTTACTATATAAACTGGTGCTCCTTTGACGGAACTAAACTCTTGCAAAAGGATATTCACATTATAAACTCTGCTGACGGATATAGTTTGGATATTCCGCAAAAATGGGTGGGAAATATTGCGGTACAAAAGGATACCGAAAGCCGTATAAGAACGGTCTATTCATACGATAACGAAAACGACACAATAGGTGATAAAATTGTGACCTTTAAGTCTGTAGCTCAAACCGAATGGGATAAAAGCAGTTACGACAAAAAAGGATTTGTAGAGCTCTTGCGTGAGGCAGGGATAGTGTATAGCTTCAGCCTGACTTCCTATGACGGTGAACTGAAGGTTTCGGAACAAACCGTAATTGATATGTTTGCTTTGGTAGGTCAGAACAAATAATCTGTGACCTGATTCATTATTGTAAGGATATGATAGGAGAAGGAAATGAAAAGAATACTAATTGTTGAAGACGAAGCCGCAATAAGAGAATTTGAGGCTATTAATTTAAAGAGAGCAGGTTATGAAACTGTTGAAGCGGGTAGCGGTGAAGAGGCTATCGAAATTTATGACAGTGACCTTGTAGGATTCGATATAGCGCTGCTTGATGTTATGATGCCGGGTATGGACGGATTTACACTTTGTAAAGAAATACGAAAACGCAGCGCATCAATAGGCATAATTATGCTGACCGCCAAATCTCAGGAAATGGACAAAATAAGCGGACTTATGACCGGTGCCGATGACTATATAACCAAACCTTTCTCCCCGGCGGAGCTTTTAGCACGGGTGGATTCGCTATATCGAAGAGTAGAGCTTCAGTCGGCTCGTGCGGTATCACGTCCGGATGAGATTTCTTTGGGTGAGTTTACCCTTGACCTGCGTCGCAGAACACTCACAAAGTCAGGGGTTAATATTGAACTGACGCAGGTAGAATTTCAGATTGTTGAATATTTTTTCACCAATCCCGATACCGTTTTAAGC
>JAGAZW010000172.1 GCA_017939855.1 Clostridia bacterium
AAGAGTGTTCGTGTGTTCGGATGGTGTCTATTCTCTTGGCCTTTACAAAGCGTATTCCGGAATAAAGACCTGCTATTCCGGGAACATTTAACGTACCGCTTTCAAGCATTTCGGGCATAATTTCCGGTTGTTTCAGATTCAAAGAATCGCTACCCGTTCCCCCTTCAATAATTGTATTTTCAATTTTTCTTGTCGCTATTAAAACTCCTGTTCCCATTGGTGCATACAAGCCTTTATGAGGAGCTATGCACAAAAAATCGATATTCATTTCTTTCATATTTATTGGCAATATACCTGCGCCTTGAGCAGCATCAACCGTGAAAAAAATTCCTCTATCGGCACATAAATCACCTATTTTTTTTAACGGAAGTATTTTTCCGCATACATTTGAAGCGGCTGTACATATAATCATTTTTGTGTTTTTGTTTATAAGACGACAAAAATTTCCAACCGTTTCTTCATCGTTATCTAAACAAACAGAGGCAACATCAAAGTTTAAACCCGTTTTGTATAACGGCCTCATAACAGCATTGTGTTCTAAATCAGAAATTATTATATGGTCACCTTTTTTCAATACACCTTTAATTACAAAATTCAAACTTTCTGTGCAGTTCATTGTAAAAACCACATTTTCTGCACCGTCTGCACCAAAAAAATCTGCTAGTTCCTTTCTTGTTTCATATACCTTCAGTGCCGCCGCAATGGACAGATTATGTCCACTTCTACCCGGATTGGCATTAAATCTATACATACAATCATTTACAGAATTTATAACCGATTGCGGTTTTTTGCCGCTGGTAGCAGCATTATCTAAATATATCATAAAACCACCTTTATACTAAAAGACTGCAACAAATATGTTGCAGTCCAAATTTTATATTATTGCACTTTAATTCCGGCTTTTATGAGAGCGTCCATCGCTTTATCTAGATCTCCCTCTATTCTTATTGAGTAGCCACATCCCGCAGCACCACTCGCACCGGTCTTGCGTGTAATATTTGCTTTAAATCCTAAATCTCGAAGCAGGTCCCTTCCCTTGATTGCGTAGGTGATAGTACCCACCGATATCAGATAATTATCCATTTCAGACCTCTCCTTTTCCACTGCACGTACACACCACATACTATGCAAAAAAGTGGTTTTTGACAAAGCTACTATTACTCTTTTAAATTTTCTGGTTTGTTATATTCATAGATAATTATTAATAAAATAGGCAGAAGTATTACGCCTATTAATCCCATCAGTCTAAACCCTAAAAAAATTGCGATTAACATAACTAATGGGCTCAAACCCAATTTTTTTCCAATAATATGCGGCTCTGCAAAATTTCTTATAAAAGTTATAACCAAGTATAAAATTATGATTCCGATAGATATTAGTTTATTACCCGAAAAAAAGCTAAATATTGCCCAAGGCAATAAAACTGTACCGGTCCCCAGCACCGGAAGTATATCAACAATGGATATAACTGACGCAAATAGCAGTGCCGGACGAAAGCCAATTATCCAAAAACCTACTAATAACTCAAAAAACGTTAATATCATCAATAATAGATAACCGCGAAAGATTGTCAAAACACTATTTTTAAATATA
Organism: Clostridia bacterium; assembly: GCA_017939855.1. Taxonomy (GTDB): domain Bacteria; phylum Bacillota; class Clostridia; order Oscillospirales; family Acutalibacteraceae; genus UBA737. The sequence goes on from JAGAZW010000172.1 coordinate 1,594, forward strand.
TTTTTTATCCTAATAATTTTTTGTTTAGTATTAATGCCTATCAGTGAAAAAATGAATTTCTTAAGTTTGTCATAATCATATGCAATATAACAACTTGCAACCAACGTAACAACAATATTAATCATAATTTCTGGTATTTTTGAAAAAAACGATACAGCTTTTTTTGAGAGAGTTGATATCATATTTCCTACAATATCCGAAGCAGAGTTGCTCATAACATTTTCAAAATTAATGCTTGTCCCGGAAATTTCTGTAATGTAATCTTCTAAAAATGTCTTCCATTGGAGAACAATATCTCCGATTTGCGTTAAAATATTAGTAGTAAATATTTTTATATTTTCAAAATTGATTGAAAAAATATATATTAATAGGATTGATGCGATAAATAATAAAAGATAAATCGCGAAAATCATTACGAGTGCTAAAATAGATTTTTTGATTTTAATGCGACGATTTAAAAAAGCTGCAGACCTTTGAACAGATGTTGCCAATACGAATGCAATTACAAATGGCAGTAATGGCTTAAAAAATATTTTAATTAGTATATAGATAGCAACTATCCACGCCGCAAAATAAGCAAAAGATATCAAAAAATTCTTTTTATTTTGAATATTCACACAATCCCTCCGCCTATAATATCGGCAGAATTGTGTAATTTAATACAAAATAAATTTTTTTAAAATTTTCTATTGATTTTTAAATGAAAGTGTAATATAATTAAACACATCGTTCGCAATTGGAGGACACTTTTTTATGAAAAAGGATTCTTATTTGCTTGTAAATTCTAAAATTTTGCCGTCTGTTTTTGAAGGAGTTGTAAGAGCAAAAGAATTTCTTAAAAACGGTACTGCATCAAATAATTCACAGGCAGCAAAACTTGCAGGTATTTCCAGAAGTGCTTTTTATAAATATCGTGATTATGTATTTAAGTATGATTGCTGTGATTCGCAAACAATAAATCTTGCAGCCATTCTTTCCGATAGAGCTGGTGTTTTTTCTGCAATGACAAGGCTTCTGTATGAAAATGGTGCGAATATTATTACAGTAAATCAAGATACACCTGTTAACGGTACTGCCGTAGTAACACTTGCGGTAAAAACCGATAAAACTTTAATTACAATTGATGAACTTTTGAAAAAACTTAAGGATGTCGACGGCATTATCTCTATCAGAGAAGTATAATGGAGGTAGTATATGATAAACATAGCTATTATGGGGCACGGAACTGTAGGTTCAGGTGTCGCTGAGATACTAATTAATAAAAGCAATCACATCGCAAAAAGTATCAATGATGATGTGAATGTTAAATACATTTTGGATTTAAGAGATTTTAACGATCTTACATATAGCGAAAAATTCACAAAAGAATTTTCCGATATAGTAAATGATAGCGAAGTTGATATTGTTGTGGAAGTCATGGGCGGAATTAATCCTGCCTACAACTTTGTTAAATCCTCACTTGCAGCCGGAAAAAGTGTTGTAACCTCCAACAAAGAACTAGTTGCCGCAAAGGGTGCCGAACTTCTTAAAATTGCAAAAGAAAACAATGTTCATTTTATGTTTGAAGCCAGTGTCGGCGGTGGCATACCCATAATTCGTCCTATGGCAAGATGTCTTGCAGCAAACGAAATCTTAGAAGTTAAAGGTATTTTAAACGGAACAACTAATTATATCTTAAATAAGATGATAGTGGACAATATGGATTTTAATACTGCATTAAAACTTGCTCAAGACAACGGTTTTGCTGAAAAAAATCCTGCCTCAGATATTGAAGGACACGATGCATGTAGAAAAATTTGTATTTTAGCTTCTTTAGCGTTTGGTAAGCATGTTTATCCACAGCAGGTAATCACCGAAGGAATTACAGAAATTTCTCTTGACGATGTGGACTATGCAGATAGCTTTAATTGCGTTATCAAGCTTATCGCTTCGACAAAAAAATTACCGTCTGGTAAAATCACAGCAAGTGTTCGTCCAACCCTTGTAAGCCGAGAATGTATGCTTTCAAACGTTGATGGTGTTTTTAACGCAGTTATGATAACCGGCGATAGTGTGGGCGAGGTTCTTTTCTATGGTCCTGGTGCAGGAAAGTTACCAACGGCAAGTGCGGTGGTTGCAGATGTAATTGATTGCGCAAATCATAAATCCTTCCCTTCCTATATCAAATGGTGCGATGGCGAAGATGGTTATGTTATTAGTCACGATGAAAAAACCAAACTATATGTATATGCCAAATCTTCGAATTTTGCTGCTTTAAACGATCAATTTAATGATTTATTTGGTGATGCACCCTGTATTAAAAACGAAATCAATGGTGAAATAGCATTTATTACAAATGAAGAACTTGAGAGTGTTCTTCAGAAAAAAATTAATAAATTAAGTGCCGAAACCAAAAAGGTTATGCACACATTATTTTAAACCGGGGGTTTAGTAGATATGAGTTTAATTGTAAAAAAATTCGGCGGTTCGTCTGTTGCAAACGCTGAGCGTGTTTTTAATGTTGCAAACATTATTGCTGATGAATATCGCAACGGAAATGATGTGATTGTTGTTGTTTCGGCTCAGGGCGACACAACAGATGATTTAATCGAGAAAGCTAAAGAAATAAATCCTAAAGGCGGTTCAAAAAGAGAGTTAGATATGTTACTTACCGCTGGTGAACAGATTTCAATCGCCCTTCTTTCGATGGCAATTGAAACACTTGGCTGCCCTGTTATATCGCTTCTTGGATGGCAGGCAGGTTTTAATACCGATTCGCATCACGGAGTTGCCAGAATAAAATCGATAAACACCGAGCGTATGCGTTCTGAACTTTCAAAGGGCAACATAATTATTGTTGCGGGTTTTCAGGGCATCAATAAATATGATGATATTACTACTTTAGGTCGTGGCGGCTCAGATACAAGTGCTGTTGCAATTGCTGCCTCAATGAAAGCGGATCGCTGCCAAATTTATACCGATGTTGACGGTGTTTATACCGCCGATCCAAGAAAGGTAAAAAATCCACAAAAGCTTGAAGAAATTACCTACGACGAAATGTTGGAGCTCGCCACATTAGGTGCTCAGGTGCTAAACAACCGTTCGGTTGAAATGGCAAAAAAATACAATGTTAAATTAGAGGTTCTTTCAAGTCTTGAAAGAAAGCCCGGTACTATTGTTAAGGAGACGGTTAAAATGGAAAAAACTCTTATTAAAGGTGTAGCAAAAGACACAGTTACCAGAATATCAGTTATTGGTCTTAAAGATACTCCCGGAATAGCCTTTAAGCTCTTCAATGCTCTTTCTCAGCACAAAATCAATGTTGATATTATTCTTCAGTCGGTTGGTCGTGACGCTACAAAAGACATTACCTTCACAGTAGCTCAAGCTCAATGCGACGATGCACTCGAAGCAATAAAATCTTTAGAAGACGGGCTTGAGTACAAAGAAATTTCTTATAGCAACGATACTGCAAAGGTTTCAGTTGTTGGTGCGGGTATGGAAAGCCATCCTGGTGTTGCTTCAAAAATGTTTGAAGCACTTTATGATGCAGGAATTAATATCCAGATGATTTCCACAAGCGAAATTAAAATTTCTGTTTTAATTGATGCGAAATACGCTGACAAGGCTGTCGAAGTTGTTCATAACGCATTTATCGGTTAAAAATCATAACCACCGTATTTTAATTGTGCGATACTTTTTTCTCATTGCTATTATTCATTTGAAAAACCTCCATTATATGGTAGCGGTTTGGCTACCATATAATGGAGGTTTTTCTTTTTTCATAATCTTTTTTTGGTTCAGCTGCGCCTCGCCTGTTTTATTGTAACTTCGCACTTTTTCCCCCCGGTAGAACCGAGGATCCATTTGCACACCTAAAGAGATACCAAAAATATGCACCCCAAAAGTTAGACACTCTTGGGATGCATATCACACTAACAATCGGATTTTAAAAATCATTTAACAACAATATTAACCAGACGCTTTGGAATATAAAGCTCCTTAACGATAGTTTTACCAATTATTTCCGCCTCTACGTTTGCTTCTTGTTTTGCAAAAGAAATAGCATCTTCAGCACAAATATCTGCTGCAACATTAATTCTTGCCCTAATCTTTCCATTAATCTGAATTGCAATCTCAACATTAGACTCTGCACATTTAGAATCATCAAATTTCGGCCAAGAATACAGATTAAGCATACCACTGAATTCATTAATTGTCCACAATTCTTCAGTTATGTGCGGAGCGAATGGGTTGAGCAATGTAATATAATCTATGAGTTCTGCACGATTAATTTTACCAGTAGCGGTTATTGTATTAAGCAATGACATTAAAGCTGCTATTGCAGTATTCATTTTGAGATTTTCAATATCATTTGTAACCTTTTTGATGGTTTTATGGAATTCGGATTCTAATTCTTTACGATAGCAATCTCCATCAATAAGTATGTCGGTAAGCGAAAACACCTTATCAAGAAAACGTTTACAACCCTTTATAGATGACTGACTCCAAGGAGCTGCCTTTTCAAAATCGCCAATGAACATTTCATAAAGACGCATAGTATCAGCACCGTAATCTCTGACAATATCGTCCGGATTAACAACATTACCTCTGGATTTTGACATTTTTTCGCCATTTTCACCCAGAATCATACCGTGACTTGTTCGTTTAGCGTAAGGCTCAGCAGTAGGAACAACCCCAATATCATAAAGGAATCTGTGCCAGAAACGACTATAAAGTAGATGAAGCGTTGTATGTTCCATTCCGCCATTATACCAGTCAATAGGTGTCCAATATTCGAGAGCCTCTTTAGATGCTAACTCTTTATCGTTATGAGGATCGCAATAACGAAGGAAATACCATGAGGAGCCTGCCCACTGTGGCATTGTATCTGTTTCTCTGGTCGCGTTATTTCCACAATTAGGACAGGTAGTATTTACCCAATCAGTAATTTTTGCTAGTGGTGATTCACCATTATCTGTGGGTTCGTATGAATCAACATTTGGAAGTGTGAGTGGTAGCTCACTTTCATCCAGAGGCACATATCCGCACTTTTCACAGTAAACCATAGGTATAGGTTCGCCCCAATATCTTTGTCGTGAAAATACCCAGTCACGGAGCTTGTAATTTACCTTCTTCTCACCTATTCCCTGCTTTGTTAACCATTCCTGAATAGCGACCTTCGCATCGTCTACGGTCATACCTGTAAGAAAACCGGAATTTACCATAATACCTGTTGCACAGTCTGTAAATGCCTCTTTTTCAATATTGCCTCCAGATACCACTTCAATAATCGGAAGACCAAATTTTTTCGCAAATTCCCAGTCACGTGTATCATGCCCTGGAACTGCCATAATAGCACCCGTTCCATAGGTTATAAGAACATAGTCGGAAATGAAAATTGGAATTTGGACACCGTTTACAGGGTTTATTGCCATAATGCCTTCAATTTTAACACCCGTTTTATCTTTGGCAAGTTCCGTGCGTTCAAAATCCGATTTTTTTGCCGCCTCTTCTTTGTAGGTTCTAATAACATCGTAATTTGTGATTTTATCAGACCATTTTTCGAGAAGAGGATGTTCGGGTGACATAACCATATATGTAACACCGAAAAGTGTATCGGCACGAGTAGTGAAAATTTCAAATTGATCGCCAATTGTTGTATTAAATTTTACTTGTGTACCGTAAGAACGACCGATCCAGTTTCTTTGTTGGGTTTTAACTCTTTCAATAAAATCAACATCGTCAAGTCCTTCTAATAGCTTCTCGGCATAATCCGTAATTTTAAGCATCCACTGACTTTTCTCTTTATGAACAACCTCGCTGCCACAACGTTCACAGACACCGTTAACTACCTCTTCGTTAGCAAGAACACATTTACAAGAGGTGCACCAATTAACCGACATTTGTTTTTTGTAGGCAAGACCTTTTTTATAAAGCTGCAAAAAAATCCACTGTGTCCATTTATAATACGCAGGATCGGTTGTATTTACTTCCCTATTCCAGTCAAAAGAAAAACCTAAAGACTTGAGCTGACGTTTAAAATTGGCAATATTATCTTCGGTAACTTTTGAAGGATGAATATGATTTTTTATGGCAAAATTCTCGGTAGGAAGACCAAAAGCATCCCAACCCATTGGATATAAAACATTATATCCTTCAAGTCGCTTTTTACGTGCAACAATATCAATTGCAGTATAAGATCTGGGATGTCCTACATGAAGACCTTGCCCTGATGGATACGGAAATTCGACTAACCCATAGAATTTTGGAAGAGTATAGTCATTTTTGGCAGCAAAGGTATTTTCGTCATCCCAGATTTTCTGCCATTTTTGTTCTATCTCGGCATAGTTATATTTCATAGCTTAATCCTCCTTGGAATCATTAATAATATTATTTATGTTAATTTCTTTACCGTCACTCCACATCTTATCAAGACCATAAAATTCCCGCTGATCCGGAGTAAAAATATGAACAATAACAGAATTATAATCAAGAACAATCCAACCTGTAGACTTACCTTCTATATGATGAGGTGGTAAACCTGCCTCATCAAGTTTTGCCTCAACCTCGTCTGCTAACGAATGGACATGTGTCGAAGAAGTGGCGGTGGCAATAAGAAAATATTCACATAGGGATGTTAAATCGCCTAACATAAGTGCCTTTAATTCCCTCGCCTTTTTATCATCAAGCGCTTTTGCTGCAATTTTTAATATAGATGTAGTTTCCATTGGTGTTTATCCTTTCAGAAGAATCTGATTATATAAATTAACAGTATCAACATGAATCATTTTTTTATTATTAATTAAATCATTAATAGAATAACTGAGTGCATACTTTAACGCATCAATTAGTGAGATATCAACTAACTTACGCATTATGTCAACATCATTATAATTTCTATCTGCTGAAGTAAAATCAGCAAGATAAAGTATGAGTGCCGTTTTTGACATATCCTGTTTTGCTGTCGTATGATAACGAATAGCATCAATAATTTCATCATCATTAATTAAAAGTATATATTTTACGAAAGCTGCTCCTGATATCGCATGCCATAATTTTTGAGCGTTTTTCTCAACATCGTTCAAAATTATACCAAAGGTTTTAAAAATATTCAAGTGTTCTTCTTTCGACGCATTTTTCGTGATATCGTGAAGCAAACCCGCAAGATAACATTTATCTGTATTGGCATCATATTTTTGTGCTAGTCTGTAAGCCTCGTCGGCAACTGCGAGTGAATGTTGATATCTTTCTGGACTCAGTCTCTCTTTTAAAAGCTTTTTATATTCATAATAATCTGGTATGTTATTCATTATAGATTTTCCTCGAAACTAAATATTGATATATCTTTTTTGGTATCATATCTTCACTCAAATTTTTTCGAAGTTCTGATGAAGAAATTTCAGTAATTTTTTCTGTCATAACAGTTATCTTAGCACCCAAATTTCTCATCCGTTCAACATGAAATTCAAATTTATCATAGCCTTCTCTTGAAAAAGCAATAAAATTGACCTCATTTATTAACCGATTCCAAGAATTCCATTTATCAAGTGTGGAAATCATATCTGCGCCACAAACAAAATAAAACTCATCATCAGGATATCTTTTCTTTAATGAGACAACGGTATCGATAGAATAACTCTTGCCTTCTCGTTCAAACTCAATAAGGCAAACTTGGGATTTTCTAAAATCTTCACTTGCTAGTTTGCACATATTAATTCTATCCTCGTCTGATGCTAAGAAATCACATTTTTTGTGTGGAGGAAGGTTATCTGGCATAATGAAAACCTTATCGATCCATTCTTTTTCACAAAGAGAACGCAATATTTCATAATGACCAATGTGAAAGGGATTAAAAGTGCCTCCAAAAAGAGCTATGACTGACATTTATTTCACCAACATAATATGCTTATTATCTTTACTTTCCTTATAAAGGATAAAGCGTGAACCAATCACTTGAACAACATCAGCTCCCACCTTTTTGGCAATTAGATCAGCAGCGGTTCTGGAGTTATCGGGTGACGTTTCGAGAACTCGCAATTTTATAAGCTCACGTGCTTCTAAAGCCTCGCTAACTTGCTTTAAGAGTTGTTCGTTGATACCGCCTTTTCCAATTTGAAAAATAGTTTCATAAGTGTTTGCCATTGAGCGCAATTGAGCGCGTTGTGTACTGTTTAACATTAGTATTCCCCACAAATTACAAGTATTTCTTAAGTTCCTCTTTAAATAGTTTTAAAGCATTGCCTCTATGGCTGACACTATCCTTTTGCTCTGCAGTCAAAAGTCCAAAATAACCAAGCTCACCATAGAATAAAGGATCATAACCAAAACCGCTATTCCCTACCGGACTTTCTAAAATTCTACCCTTGCATTCGCCCCTTACCGTAAAGCTTCTACCGTCAGGAAAAACACATGCAATGGCTGCAACATATTTTGCAGTTCTTTTTTCTTCGGGCACTCCATCCAAAAGCTCTAAAAGTTTATTATTATTGCTATCATCATCA
>JAGAZW010000173.1 GCA_017939855.1 Clostridia bacterium
GACACCGATATCAATAAATGCACCAAAATCTATGACGTTTCTTACGGTACCCGTAAGTTCCATTCCCGGTTTTAAATCTTCCATAGACATAATATCGGTGCGAAGAAGCGGGGCAGGGAGTTCGTCTCTCGGGTCTCTGCCGGGGCGGTCAAGTTCGGCGGATATATCGCAGAGGGTAGGAACACCTATACCTAATTTTTTAGCAACATCTTCTTTGTCCAATGAGTCAATTCTTTCACTGATAGAAAAACTCTTTTTATCGGTAATATCCGTATCCTCTAATCCGCAGAGTTTTAAAAGCTTATTTGCAGCGTCATAACTTTCCGGGTGAACAGCGGTGTTGTCAAGCGGGTTTTTGCTTTGCGAAATACGTAAAAACCCTGCGCATTGTTGAAATGCCTTAGGACCCAATTTAGGCACCTTTTTAAGTGTCTCACGAGAAGTGAAAATGCCGTTTTCCTCTCTGTATGTTACGATGTTTCTAGCAAGAGCATTACCAACACCGGCAACACGTGCTAAAAGGGGCACAGATGCAGTATTAATATCAACACCCACCGTGTTTACACAATTTTCTACCACACCGTCAAGTGATTCGTTTAGTCGTGTAGTGGCGATATCGTGCTGGTATTGTCCTACACCGATTGCCTTTGGTTCGATTTTAACAAGCTCAGACAAAGGATCCTGAAGTCTTCTTGCTATAGATACGGCACTTCTCAAAGAAACATCATATTGAGGAAATTCTTCAGCGGCAAGTTTTGATGCAGAATAAACACTGGCTCCTGCCTCGCTAACTACCATATAAGAAATTTTAGAATTCAGCGTTTTAATAACGTCTGCTGTGAAAACCTCGGTTTCGTGACTTGCAGTGCCATTACCTATTGCAAAAAGCGTAACATCATATTTTTTAACAAGATCTGAAATTATGGTTTTTGCTTGTTCTGTTTTATTGTGGGGAGGGGCAGGGTATATAACGGCGGTATCCAGCACCTTTCCCGTACCGTCTACAACTGCTACCTTGCAGCCTGTCCTGTAACCCGGGTCAAGACCGATGGTAACTCGGTTTTTAACCGGCGGCTGCATAAGAAGATGACGTAGATTTTCAGAAAACACCTTAATTGCGGATTCACCGGCTTTTTCTGTAAGCTCATTTCTGATTTCTCGTTCAATGGAAGGGAAAATTAGACGTGAATATGCGTCTAAAGCTGCCTCTTTTACGGTTTTGGCACATAAAGAACCTTCTTTAATGTGATTCTTTGATATTATAAACAAGGCCTTGTCATCATCGAAGTCGATATTTACCTTTAAAAATTCTTCTTTTTCTCCACGATTTATTGCAAGTATTCTATGGGGAGGAATTTTTGAAAGACTCTCAGAATATTCTCTGTACATCTCATAAACATCTAATTCTTCTTTAGTGCCTTTGACCTGCAAAATGCCGTGTGCCATACAAACAAAACGCATTCTTTTTCTGATATCGGCATCATCAGATATTATTTCTGCGATAATGTCTTTAGCTCCATCAAGTGCGTCTTGTGCCGTTTCTACACCCAGTTCGTAATTTACGAAGTCTTTTGCCATTATAATTGCTTCAGGGGAATCGGGCGATTGCTCATAAATCATTTTTGCTAAGGGCTCAAGTCCCTTTTCTTTTGCAACAGTAGCTCTTGTGCGCCTCTTTTTCTTATAAGGACGATACAGGTCGTCAAGCTCTGTAAGGGTGGAGGCTAAGTCAATATCTGCTGCAAGTTCTTGAGTCAAGGCACCTTGCTGCTCAATACTTGCCTTGATTTTTTGTCGTGTTTCTTCTAAATTGCGAAGATATGTAAGTCGGTCAGATAGTTCACGAAGTGTCTGATCATCCAGAGAACCAGTCATTTCTTTTCGATATCTGGCAATAAAGGGTATGGTATTGCCTTCATCAATAAGTTTTACGGTATTTTCAATTTGAAAATTTTTGAGTTTAAATTCGGATGCAAGAATTTCGTTAATTGTCATAAGTTACTTCTCCACTGTAAATTAATAAAGATAGTATACCATATTTTCATACAGATAGTAAACAATAAAAATATTGCATTTTCGGTTGCAATTTTGCCGATAAAATTATATAATTAAAAGGTATATAAATATTCTGGAGGATAATATGCTGGAACTAAAAAATGTTTCTTTTTCAGCCGAGAGTGAAAACGGCGAAAAGGAGATACTTAAAAATATTTCGATGGTAATAGATAATGGATTTATAGCTCTTACAGGACCTAACGGCGGAGGCAAATCCACTCTGGCAAAGATTATTGCGGGAATCATAACGCCTACTTCAGGTCAAATTATTTTAGACGGTGAGGATATAACCGGACTTTCGGTAACTGAACGGGCAAAAAAGGGTATTAGTTTTGCTTTTCAGCAACCTGTCCGTTTTAAAGGTATTACTGTTCAAGACCTTATTCGTCTTGCGGCGGGAAGGGAAATAAGCATAACTGAGGCTTGTGATTATTTGTCGAGGGTAGGGCTGTGTGCCAGAGACTATATAAATCGTGAGGTAAATGCATCACTTTCTGGCGGCGAACTAAAAAGAATAGAAATTGCAACGGTACTTGCCAGAAAAACAAAGGTATCGCTCTTTGATGAGCCCGAGGCGGGAATAGATCTTTGGAGCTTTAATAATCTTATTAATGTTTTTGAAAAAATGTATGCTACCTTAGGTGGCTCAATAATCATAATTTCACATCAGGAAAGAATTTTGAATATCGCTGATAAAGTAGCTGTGCTTTCGGCAGGTGAACTGGTGGCATTCGGACCGAAAGACGATATTCTCCCCGAACTACTGACTGCAACAAAAGAGGCATGTAGCGTTCTTACAAAGAATATGGAGGGAGCAGAGTAATGAATAAAACCGAGCTTGAGCTTTTGAAGATAATATCTGATATGGACGGCATACCTTCGGGAGCATATAATATTCGTGCAAATGGAGCCTTGGCCCAAAGACAGGTTACAGAAAATATTGATATCCGTAACAAAACCGATAAACCGGGGATAGATATAATTATTCGTCCCGGTACTAAAGGTGAGACGGTTCATATACCCGTTATCATTGATGCTTCGGGCATATCGGATTTAGTTTATAATGATTTTATAATCGGCGAAGATGCTGATATAACGATTATGGCAGGTTGCGGTATTCATAACTGTGGTGAAAATGAATCACGTCATGACGGTATCCATACATTTTTTGTAGGCAAAAACGCAAAGGTTAAGTACATTGAACGACATTATGGCGATGGCGACGGAACGGGCGGCAGAA
>JAGAZW010000174.1 GCA_017939855.1 Clostridia bacterium
CTGTATTGATTATAACGGTAAATATGTATGCGGAGGGTGTATCAGAAGACTTTTTGATATTAAGAGCAATCTTGAGGAAATGGAAGAATTAAACTCAAAAAATATGTTGTAATTCGCCACCTTTTATAATATAATCTAATAAAGAAAATGTAAGGAGCCGAAAAAATGAAAAATCGTTGGATATGCCTAGCTTTAGCAATAGCTATGATTTTGGCTATGTTTTCGGGTTGTCGCAAACCAAGCAATAGTGCAAACGGCGATACTCTCACCCCCGAAGGCGTAAAAATTACTGTTAATGAATAAAAAAAGTCACGTGTCAAAGACACGTGACTTTTTTATGCTCCACAAAATTTCATAACAATGGACTTGGGTAAAATCTTTGCTATTACTCTGAAAAGTTTAAAGATAAAAAGATTTGTATAAACAGCTTTTTTCTTTTTAGAAGCTTTTAACGTTTTTGTTGCCATAGTTTTCGGGTTTACTCGAGGCAGATGGTCAAAGGTTTTACTTGCCCCTTTTGTTATATTTGCTACCGATAAAAATTCTGTATCCATAGGACCCGGACAACAAGCCAGAACATTGATTTTCCTTTTTTTAAGTTCTTGTCTTAAAGCTCGTGAAAGACTCATAATATAGGCTTTGGTGGAGCTGTATACTGCAAGGCGGGTGTTGGGTGCGAAGGAAGCTATTGAACAGGTATTGATAATTTCGGAATTTTCTTTCATATATGGTAAAGTTATGGCGGTAACGGCGGTTAGTGAGCAACAGTTAAGTTCTATCATACCAACATTATCTTCTTTGGCAAGGTCTTCAAAATTGCCCAGTTTTCCATAACCTGCGTTGTTTATAAGAAGCTTCACATTAGCCTTTTTATCACCTAAAAGCGTAGCATATTGCTCGAGTGCTGAGTTATCGGTAAGGTCAAGAGCTATTGGATGGATTTTATCGCCCAAAGCACTTTTGAGCTCTTTGAGTCTGTCTTCCCTTCTTGCAATTATCCAGATCTGCTGTATGTCCTTATAGATATCAAATACTGCTTTTGTGTATTCAACGCCCAGTCCTGATGAGGCACCCGTTATAACCGCTATGTTCAAGCTATCATCTCCAAAACTATTTATACTTATATTGTATAGGAAATTTTTTGTTTTTTCAAGTCATAAATAAAATCCTTGACAAAAGCGGAAGTTTATGATAGAATACCTAAGCCGCATATTGTGGGCTTTTAAAGTTTCACCTTTAATTTGGTGTGCGCCTATCTTTAGCGAGACTGTAAAATATCAGGCAGGTGTAAAAAATGTACGCAATTATCGAAACAGGCGGTAAGCAGTATCGTGTAGAAAATGGTGACGTTATCTACGTTGAGAAGCTTTGTGCTGAGGTTGACGAAGAAATCACCTTCGATAAGGTTGTTGCTGTTTGCAACAGAACCTTAAAGGTTGGTAAGCCTTATGTTAAGGACGCTTTCGTTAAGGGTACCGTTGTGAAAAACGGTAAAGGTAAAAAGGTAACTGTATTTACCTACAAGCCCAAGAAAGGCTGTGCTCGTAAGATGGGTCACAGACAGCCTTATACAAAGGTGCAGATTACCGAAATTGGTTAATCATGACTGAGGTAAAGTTTTTTGCTGATGAGTTGTCTGTCACAGGCTTTGAAATCAGCGGCCACAGTTCAGAAAACTGTGAAGACCTTGAAGGTAAAATTGTTTGTTCTGCTATATCCTCTGCGGCTTATATGGCTGCAAATACAATAATTGAAATTGTGAGGGATAAGGCACAAACAGATGTGGATGACGCTTATATGCGTGTGAAGGTTATTTCTCCAAGTAAGACTTCCAGAGATCTTCTTGAAGGCTTTATGCTCCACATTACTGAACTTAAAAAACAGTTCAACAATCGTATAAAAATAACTACGGAGGTGTAGATCCAATGTTAAAGTTAAACATTCAGTTGTTCGCTCATAAAAAGGGAATGGGTTCCACAAAGAACGGTCGTGACAGCGAAGCTAAACGTCTTGGCGTTAAGCGTGCAGACGGTCAGTTTGTTCTTGCGGGTAATATTCTCGTTCGCCAGAGAGGAACACATATTCATCCCGGCAATAATGTTGGCCGAGGCTCTGATGATACCTTGTTTGCTCTTATAGACGGCAAGGTTAAATTTGAGCGTGTTGGCAGAGACCGTAAGCAGGTTAGCATCTACGCTGTGGAACAGTAATATAAATCCATTATCCGGGCGGCGAGATTGCTGTCCGGATATTTTTTTGAAAGGAAGGACAAATGTATGAAGATTTGTCACGTTTGCGGCGGGGAATACGAGGATTTTGTTGAAATGTGTGCCGATTGCGGCGCACTTCTTGTCGATTCGGATGAACTAGCTGAACAGGAAACGGGAATAGATATTATTATAGAAAATCCGGTTCTTGCAGCAAATGTTGAAGATATTATAACTGCTGAGATTTTTTGTGATGTGCTTAAAGAGAACGATATTCTTTATACCACTGATCATCAGGACTCCGAAACGGTGGTAAAGGTGCTTTTTGGTGGGTCTTTTGCAGGAACGAATATATATGTAGATGAAGGCAACCTTGAAAAAGCTCAAGAGCTTTACGAGCAGGTTTTGGAATCGCAGCCTTCATTTGAAGATTTTGATGGTTTTGAAGAATTTGAGGAAGAGAATTAAATGTTTGTAGATATTGCGAAAATTCACCTTAAGGCAGGAAACGGAGGCAACGGTGCTGTTTCCTTTCATAGAGAAAAATATGTAGCGGCAGGAGGTCCCGACGGTGGTGACGGCGGCAGAGGCGGCGATATAATCTTTAAGGTAGACGATAACCTTTCTACTCTTGCTGATTTCAGATATAAGAGAAAATATACGGCCGAGGACGGTCAAAAGGGCGGAGCCTCACGTTGTACCGGAAAGAGCGCTCCTCATCTTGTCATATCGGTGCCGAGAGGAACGCTGGTAAAGGAAACCGAAACAGGCAGAATAATTGCCGACCTTTCTGACGATGAACCACAGGTTATTGCTAAGGGCGGGAACGGCGGCTGGGGCAATATGCACTTTGCTACTGCCACCCGTCAGATTCCCCGCTTTGCCAAAAACGGAAATCCGGGGGAAGAACTTGATGTGACTCTGGAACTTAAGCTTCTTGCCGATGTGGGTCTTATAGGTTTTCCTAATGTCGGAAAATCCACCCTTATTTCTGTAGTCAGCGAGGCAAAACCGAATATTGCTAATTATCATTTTACTACCCTTACTCCCGTTTTGGGCGTTGTTAAAATGGGCGAAGGTTCCTCCTTTGTTATGGCGGATATCCCGGGACTTATTGAGGGTGCTAGTGAAGGTATAGGCTTAGGTCACGAATTTTTGCGCCATGTAGAAAGATGCAGAATGCTGCTGCATGTTATAGATGCATCAGGCAGTGAGGGTAGAGATCCTATTGATGATTTCGAGAAAATAAATACAGAGCTTGAAAAGTTCAGCAGTGAGCTTAAAGGACGCCCTCAGATAGTGGTCGCTAATAAATGCGATTTATGCGATGAGGAACAGATAGAGTCTTTAAGAAAGCATTTTGAGAATTCCGGATATAAATTCTTTCCGATTATGGCTCCAATTTGTGAGGGCACCAAAGAGCTTATTGATTGTGTAGCGGCAACTCTTGCAAAGCTTCCTGAGATAAAAAAATACGAGGCCGAACCGAAGCCTCATATTGATTATACTGTTAAGAAAAAGCGCACCTTCAACATTCGTGCTTATGACGGTGTATTTTTTGTCGAGGATGCCCCCTGGCTTATGGATGTTATGAATACAGTTGACCCAGATGACTATGAATCTTTGCAGTATTTTGAAAGAGTACTTCGCTCAAGCGGCATTATAGATGCTTTAAGGGCTGCAGGTGTTCAAGAGGGCGATACTGTCAGCGTTTACGACGTTGAGTTTGAATATGTACCCTAAAGGTGATCGGTATGGATAATGTAAAAATGTTAAGTCCATCAGTACTGGCATTTGTCGGGGATGCGGTATACGGATTATGTGTTCGTGAAAGGTTGGCGCAAATTAATCGTCCGTCAGGAGAGTTGCATAAGCTTTCGGTGGAGTGGGTAAATGCGTCAGCACAGGCAAGGGCGTATAAAATAATAGAAACTCAGCTTGCAGATGAAGAAATCTCGATTTTTAAAAGGGGTAGAAACTTTCATACAAGCAATACGCCTAAAAGTGCCACCGGTGGTGAATATCACATTGCAACAGGTCTTGAAACCCTTTTCGGCTTTCTTCACCTTTCGGGGAAATATGAAAGAATTGATGAACTGTTTGGACTTATCTGGAATAAAGAGGAAAAAGTTAAAAAAGAAGTTACAAATTAAATTACGTTAGAGCATAAAAAATGACACTTTCAAATCTTGAAAGTGTCATTTTTAAATTCACTCACTTAGCATTGATTAGTAATCAAGATAGGTTAGCTTTTTGCCATAGGTATTATCAACCTTTAATGTACCGTCAGAACCTTCGTCAGCATTCTTGTTGCCACGCAAGAGAAGACCGCCGCTATTTGGATAGGTAATAATATCATTATAATCAGAATTTTTAAATGTGTTATGCTCAAGGAGGAGGCCGAAGAACAGGTCGGCTGATGATGGGGAAGTTGTACTATAAAAATAACCTATGGTAACACCTTGACCACCAGTGGAGGGATCCTTTACATATTTTTTAACCGTATCAAACGAGTTTCTTCTTGCGGTAAGACCGAAAGTATGATTGCCCTTTTGAGTAATGGCACTTGTTGGGGCATAAATGCCTGTGAGACATTTTATTCCAACAGAGGTATTAAAGAACTCATTTCTATCGAACTGTGACCAGAATACAACACATTGTCTATTCTCGGTGACATCAATGAAGGGAGTAATGCAGATACCTTGCGGTAGATATTCGCCGTAATTGTCCACAAAGAATAGATTATGCATACCGCCATAAACGCTTATACCACATGTGCCGTCGGAAATCTGACCGTCTATATAGTTCGTGTAACCGCTAAAGAAATTTTTATAAACAGCAGAATTGTAGAAGTTGGCTGAAATGATAATATTACTGGTGCTATCGGGGATAATTGTTAGTGGAGTTTGCAGATGGACAACATTTTTAACAGAGTGTGAAACAAAAGCATACTGTCCAAGACCCTTACCGTCTGTAATTGAAACTATATTTCCTTTGGCTCCGATGTAACCACTGTTTTGCGGGAGAGTAATGGTTGTTGCATCGGCAGAAAGAATAGCTCCTACATATTGAGGGTGAACATTTTCGTAAAGAACAACTTCTCCGTATCCACCACCAGGAAGACCGGTAGCTTTAACGGTATTATTTGCGATGTAGTGGTTAGAAGAAGAGCCCTGAATAACCACCCATCTACCAACAGTTTGATCGTTGTCATCTAAAATACCGGTGCTATCTGTTTCGTGGTCTTTACCGATATAGGTGTTGTTGCTTATGTCAAGATTGTTTACGCTTGTATAATAAGAAGAATTTTGTCCGTAATAAGCACCCACATAGAAACCGCATTTAGCATCGTTGTTTGTAACGGCGACTTTATTGCAACCTTGCGCCCAAACGGTACAGCAAGTATCAAAAGTATTATTATCAACAATAGCGTTGCTAACATCTCGCAGGTTGATGGGTGGTATATAGCCTTTAGCAGTAACCGGTATGGATTGGAGGAAGTGGCAATCGTGAACATACAAATTGAAAATACCGGTGTCTGTTAGGTCGCCACGATAGTAGATGAATCCGGACCTAATCAAGCCCGATCCGCGAACATGACGGAATGTCATATTTGTGAATTCAACATGCCCGATTTCCACCATAAAAAGAGCATCTTCTAAATTGTTTCCGGTTACTATAAAGGTATGATCCTTTCCATTACCTGCAAACTTAACAGATTTTGTAACATGAATGTTAGATTTACAGAAATAAACGCCGGAGGGGAGATAAATGATGTCGCCGTCATTGGCAGAATCGATAGCCGCCTGAATGGCAAGTGAAGCATCAACTTCGGTAGTGACTACAGTTGGATCAATGTCAAAATTAGTAACATCTATTACTTTACCGTTAAATGCATCGGGATCTTCGGCAAAATAAAGGAGGTTTTTAGGAACTGTTGCAAAGCCTAGGTCGCCGCCATGACCTGTATGAATTTTCACTTCATATTCAGTAGCGTTTTTAAGACCTGCTGGAACCTTAAAGGATATTTTATAAGGGTCTGCATATGTAACTTCAACTTCACAATACTCTTTGCCGTTTACAAGATAAACGCGAACCTTGTTACCTAAATCGGTGGTGAGGTTTTCGCCGTATATGTTAAATGTGTCACCTGCTGTGAGCCTTGTCATACCGACATCCCAAATTGCAGGGAGGTTAACATATTCCATAGCGCTAGTGCCATTTGAAGTTTCAAGATAAACACCGTACACACCGAACGCAAAGTCTTTATCTATAAGAACAGATAACGTCTGATCGTTGGTAACGGTGAATTTTGCTTCTTTAGTTTGTGCTTTACCGTCTTGGTCTAAAGCGTAAACATAAGCTTTAAGTGAAGAGTCTGAGAAACCCTGACCCGCAAGGGTTATACTATCGTCAGGCAATGCCTGTTTTGAAATTTCAGCGATAATCGGACCGTTTGCACTTTGCTCGATTTTGGGAGCATCAAATTTGTCGCCATGTGACGAGGGAGCACCCTCTCTGAGTTTGGTGTTAACGGTTGAGTTTTTTTCTTCGCCTGATGCTGCCGGTTTCTTGCCGTTACAAGCAAAAAGACCAAAAGTTAGGACAGCTGCAAGAGCGAGGCATAAAATGCGTTTTGTCATAAAAACATCCTTTCTGAGTTTATAAAACATTATAAAGGCAATACCCCAATATAATTCAAGATTATCATATCATATACTTGCATTTTTTTAAAGGATTTTTTTGACTTAACCTTGTAGAATTTTGACTAAAATGGAATTGGGATATTCTAAAGAATTGCGTGAATAGGAATTGGAAAATAAGGGAAAAAATGAACAAAAATCTATGCTTGTTAAGAGGTAAAAACCCGTGCTTTTTACTAAGCGCGGGTTTTTAGGAGAAATTGATTTTAA
>JAGAZW010000175.1 GCA_017939855.1 Clostridia bacterium
CCTCTTACAGCAATTGCAGATTTTGAAGAGCTTGGCAAAACCAACCCCGTTTTTGCTCATCTTTCTGAGCTTGTAAAAGCCAATAACGGTCTTTGGAACAGTGAAGCGGAGAAATATCTGCTTGAAAACGCAAAAAGTATTTAATTAAAGTTTAAACTTTAAAAGCGTAGGAATCAAAATTCCTACGCTTTTTGCTTTATACTCTCTCTTTTATTTCCCTTTTAAGCTTTGCTAAAAACTCATCTAACGGCATCGAAACGGTTTGATCGGTCGCCATATCACGAACCGATACAACATTTTCTTCAACCTCTTTTTTACCGATAATAAGCATATAAGGTACCCTGTCTACCTGACGAGCCTCTCTTATCTTATAGCCTATCTTTTCGTTTCGCTCGTCAAGCTCACAGCGAATCTTGCTTTCTTTTAATGCCTCATAGACACCCTTTGCATACGAATCGTCAATTCCGGGCAATGTTAGCACCTTAACCTGAAGCGGTGCCAACCATGCAGGGAATTTACCTGCAAAATGCTCGGTAATAATTCCGATGAAACGCTCGATAGAGCCAAAACATACCCTATGAATCATAATGGGTTGTTTTTTAGTGCCGTCCTCGTCAACATATTCAAGACCAAAATTTTGGGGCATCTGGAAATCGAGCTGAATTGTACCGCACTGCCATGTTCTGCCGATACTGTCTCTAAGATGGAAGTCTATCTTTGGACCGTAAAAGGCGCCATCGCCCTCGTTTATAATATACGGAAGACCTATTTTCTCTAACGCTGACTTTAGTCCTTCGGTTGCTGCCTCCCAGTCCTCGTCGCTGCCCATACTGTCCTCAGGGCGAGTAGAAAGCTCAACAAAGTATTCAAAACCGAATTTTGTATAAACCGAGTTAATAAGGTCTACAACATTTATGATTTCATCGGTTATCTGATCACGTCGCATAAAAATATGCGCATCGTCTTGAGTGAAACATCTCACTCTGAAAAGACCGTGTAGTGCACCACGAAGCTCGTGACGGTGAACAAGACCCAACTCTCCTACTCTTAAAGGAAGCTCTCTATACGAATGGGGTTTACTGCGGTAAACCATAACACCGCCGGGGCAATTCATAGGCTTAATGCAATAATCCTCATCGTCGATTTTGGTAGCGTACATATTATCTTTATAGTGATCCCAATGTCCGCTTGTTTCCCAAAGATGACGATTCATAATAAGCGGAGTCGAAACCTCTACATAATTTGCGGCAGTATGAATTTCTCGCCAATAATCAATAAGTGTATTCCTCAGCTGCATACCACGAGGCAAAAAGAACGGAAAGCCCGGACCTTCGTCGCAAAGCATAAATAATTCCATTTCTTTACCTATTTTACGGTGGTCTCTGCGCTCTGCTTCTTCAACCAATTTCAGATATTCGTCAAGCTCTGCTTGTGTACGAAACGCAATTCCGTTTATACGGGTAAGCATTTTATTATCTTTATCATTTTTCCAATATGCGCCCGACTGCTGAGTAAGCTTAAATGCCTTTAGGGCTTTGGTATAGCAAAGGTGGGGACCCGTACACATATCAATATAATCGCCCTGCTGATAAAAACTGATTACAGCATCTTGCTCCAAATCGGCTATATGCTCAACCTTATATTTAGCACCTCTTTCCTCCATAAGCTTAACGGCTTCTTCACGGGAAAGAATAAATGGCTTAATGGCAAGATTTTCTTTTACTATTTTGCGCATTTCATTTTCAATGTCAGCTAAATCTTCGTCGGTAAGCTTGGTGTCACCCAAATCAACATCATAATAAAAGCCTTTTTCAGTCGCTGGTCCGTAACCGAAATCAGCATGGGGATAAAGGCGTTTGATAGCCTGCGCCATAATATGTGCCGCTGAATGACGAATGACCTGAAGCTCCTCGTCCTGAGGGCATTCTGCAACAAGTCCGTCTTTATAAACTATTTTCATAATATATTATCCTTTCGGTTAAATATTCAACATTAAAAGTATATATCTTTAAACGCAATTTGTCAAACCTTTATAAAAAATTCATTATACCACACAAGGAAGGTATATACTGTCCATATTTTTCTGCTCAAATCTTCTTTGCCGCTAAAATGACGGTCAAGAAGCTTTAAAAGCTTTGAGGTGTCAAAATAACCTGCCGCTTCCTCACTGCAAAAAGCTTCCTTAACGATGTTATAATACCGTTCCTGCCTAAGCCACTCTCTTATCGGGACGGGGAATCCCAGTTTTTCCTTGTTTGCAGTACGCAAGGACAGCTTCCTTTGCGCAGCTTTTCTCAAACAGAGCTTGGTGCTACCTGTATCAATTTTGCAGTTTAGGGGTATTTTACGTGCAAGTTCAAACACCTTTTTATCAAGGAAAGGTACCCTCAGCTCAAGAGAATTTGCCATACTTGTTTTATCGGCTTTCAGCAGGATATCTCCCACTAGCCACATATTTATATCAAGATACTGCATCTTGGTAACATCATCAAGTTCTTTTGCTTCGCTATAAATGCCACTGCAAATTTCCTTTGGCGATGCCGCCATTAATGCCGCTTCGCTTTTAAGAATGGCTTTTCTCTCTCTTAATGAAAAAATGTTTGCGTTGCCGATAAATCTTTCTTCGATGCGTTTGCCTCTTCGAATCAGATAATTTATTCCTCTTTTTTTCGGGAGAATGCTGCAAACATGCCCCACCGCCCTTTTGAACCAAAAAGGCAGGCGGTCATAAGAGGTTAATGTTATGGGCTCCTGGTAAATCCGATATCCGCAAAAAAGCTCGTCCGCACCTTCGCCCGACATTACGACCTTAACATGTTCACTTGCAAGTTTACTAACAAAATAAAGGGCAATAGCCGCCGGATCTGCCAACGGCTCGTCCATATGATACTGAATAAGTGGGAAGGTGTCCCAATATTCCTGCGGTGTTATTACCTTAGATATATTTTCAACATTTATTTCTTTGGCAAAATCCTTCGCATAGGAAATCTCGTTATAGCGGTCACCTTGTGATGTTTCAAAGCCTACTGTGAAGGTCTTATCTACCGATGCTGCTTCAGCAATATAACTCGAATCTATGCCCGAAGAAAGAAATGAGCCTACCTCAACATCGGCAATCTTATGTGCTTCGACCGATTCTCTTACCGCTTCATCGGTTAAATCTGAGTAATATTCTATAGAGCCCGGGCTTTCGCAAAAGTCGGGAATAAAATATCGCTCTTTCTTAAATTTACCGTCGCAATACCAAAAATAATGTGCCGCAGGGATTTTAAAGACACCCTTAAAGAAGGTCTCCTCGGTCGGAGAATACTGAAAGCTCAGATAATGCCCCAGTACCGCCTCATTAAGCTCCTTGTTAAAGGAAGGGTGCTCAAGAAAGGTCTTTATTTCCGAGCCGTATATGAAACTGCCGTCCATAAAAGTATAGTAAAACGGTTTTATACCGAACATATCCCTTGCGCCGAAAACAGCTCCGTCTTTTCTGTTATATATAACAAAGGCAAACATACCTCTGAGCTTGGGCACTAAATCCTCTCCCCACTCCTCAAAGCCGTGCAGCAATACCTCGCTGTCAGAATTATTAGAGAAGGTATGTCCCAAGGATAAAAGCTCTTCCTTTAAAGCTTTATAATTATAAATCTCGCCGTTAAAGGTCAGCACTAAGGTCCTATCCTCATTAAACATAGGCTGGTCGCCGTCGGGCAAATCAATGATACTGAGTCTCCTGAAGCCCATAGCTATATTATTATCAACAAATTTACCGGCAGAATCAGGACCCCTATGTATAATACGATTCATCATTTTTTCCAAAACGGTACCGTCGTCTGCGATTTTATTTGTAAATCCAACAAATCCGCACATATATCCAAAAACTCCTTTTAAAGAATTTGCCTAACCTAATAATTATACACTAAATCTCTTTAGTTGTCTTCATTTTTTCAAAAATAATATTGCAAATTATTCCTATGACGCCGCCACTGATAGCAGCCGACAGCAGCAATAGCGGTAAATAGTACAAAACCGATATTCCCAGTACTAAAAACGCCGCCGCAGTCTGAGCAATATTATGAGCAAACGCCGAGAGCATACTAATTCCTACACCGCTTAAGTGCCTTGACCTTGAGCAAACGGCAGAGACAACAAGCGAGCACATACCTCCGCTTAAAGAAAAGACGAGAGAAAAGGGTGAAGAAAAAAGCAGAGCAGACAAAAATATTCTTGCAATATTTACCGCAAACGCTCCCTTAATATCGCCCGTCATCACTAAAATTAACGCCACCGAGTTTGAAAGTCCCAGTTTTATACCGGGAGCTATAAAATCGAGTGGTATCTGAGCTTCCAAAAAGCTGAAAATCAGACACAAACAACAAAGCATACCCCACAAACTTAAGCGTTTCGGGGTTATTTTATTTCTATTATCACCTTGTTTGGCAGACATATAATACTTTCCCCTTTTTCGCTTATTCGCTTATGTTTAACACAAATTTGATTCTTGCAGGACGAATATTCCATAAAAACAGCACCGTCTTTTATAACAACGGTATTCTTATCCAAATTTATTTTTTTATCGGACGATAACTGCCCCTTGTATACTTGCTTGTTATCCTTAGTGACAACTATTGTTTTGCCGGGACTTTTTAAAAAAAATAATAACACAAAGGAAAGCACTATAAAAAAAGCGCAAAAAATTATAACGAGCTTATCGCCTTTTTTAAACATAGCTTTTCTCTCCCTATTTAATAACTAAAATCTATTTTATCATATCTTTACAAAAAAAGAAAGTCATTGTATAATATACTTTATGAGAAAGTTTATATTGATAAATATAATGGTGCTTCTTGTTGTGTTGTGCGGATGTACCGATGAGGCAAAAAACAATTCACAAACACGCTTTTTATTTGATACGGTCGTTACCTTAAGTGTGGACTGCGACAACAAAACACTCGACGGCGCATTCCGGCTTTGTGAAGAATATGAAAAACTTTTTTCCCGCACACTCCAAGGCAGCGAGATTTATGCCCTTAATGAGAGCTCCGGATTTTTTGAGGTCTCACCCGATACTCTGAATCTGCTCGAAAAAGCCCTTTATTATTGCGAAAAAACAAACGGCGAGTATGACATAAGCATCTGTGCGGTAAGTTCAATTTGGGATTTTGAGGGTGCAACTCTTCCCGACCGCTCGCAAATCGCCGAAGCGCTTAAAAATGTAGATTACCGGGAAATACAGATTAATGAAACCGCCGTAAATCTTAATGGTAAACAAATAGACCTGGGCAGTATCGCAAAGGGCTATATTGCAGAAAGGCTCGTTGAATATTTTAATGAGCATAACGTAACAGCCGGTATCATAAATCTTGGTGGGAATGTGAGGGTTTTCGGAAACAGACATTATAATGTGGGAATCAAGAATCCCAAAGACCCGGAAAATAATATTACGGTAGTAAAGGTCAAGAATATGAGTGTTGTGACATCGGGAACATATGAGAGGTTCATAACAGTCGACAATACCACTTATCACCACATTCTTGACACCTCAACCGGATTTTCCAAGCAAACCGACCTTTTAAGTGCTACTATAATTGGGAAAAATGGCGCCGACTGTGATGCTATTTCTACAATATGTATACTGTACGGTCTTAAAGATGCTAAAAAATTTATTGAAGAAACAAAGGGCTACGAAGCAGTTTTTGTAGACACTGACGGTAATATCACTTACACCTCAGGAATTAGAAAAGAAAACGGTGTTTTTGTTTTATAAACTTTATTTGTTCATAAAAATAGTGTATAATATTAGTTAATTTTATAAAGAGGTTAAACTATGGGTATATTGAGTAAAATATTCGGCAACTACAGCGAAAAAGAATTAAAACGCATTATGCCGATAAAAGACAAGGTTCTTGCCTTGGAGGAAGAATACAAGGCACTCTCCGACGAGCAATTAAAAGCAAAAACAATAGAATTTAAAAACAGACTCATAACAGGCGAAACCCTGGACGATATTCTTGCTGAAGCATTTGCCGCCTGTAGAGAGGCAGCCGATAGAGTTTTGGGTATGCGTCACTTCCCTGTTCAGATTTTGGGAGGAATAGTGCTTCACCAGGGTAGAATCAGTGAAATGAAAACCGGTGAAGGTAAAACTCTGGTAGCAACACTTCCAGCCTATCTTAACGCACTTTCGGGAGAAGGTGTCCACATAGTAACGGTAAACGATTATCTTGCAAAGCGTGACTCTGAATGGATGGGTAAAATTTATCGTTTTATGGGACTGAGCGTAGGTCTTATTGTTCACGGTATGACCAACGACGAAAAGCGTGAGGCGTACAATTCCGATATAACCTACTGCACCAATAACGAATTGGGATTCGACTATCTTCGTGACAACATGGTTATATACAAGGAACAAAAGGTTCAGCGAGGACACAATTTTGCTATTGTTGACGAAGTGGACTCTATCCTTATCGACGAAGCACGAACACCGCTTATCATTTCGGGTCAGGGAGATAAATCCACCGACCTTTATACCCGTGCGAACAGTTTTGCACGCAGTCTTAAAATGGTCAAGGTTAAAGAAATGGACGATAAGGCTACCGACGATGCGGCAGGATACGAAGGCGATTATATTGTTGACGAAAAGGCAAACACCGCAACACTGACAGCCTCCGGTATTTCAAAAGCAGAGCAGTATTTTAATCTTGAAAACCTCAACGATTCTGAAAACATCACCATTGCACACCATATAAATCAGGCTATAAAGGCTCACGGAGTTATGAAGCGTGACGTTGATTATGTCGTAAAAGACGGCGAGGTTATAATTGTTGACGAATTTACCGGACGCCTTATGTTCGGCAGACGCTATAATGAAGGTCTGCATCAGGCAATAGAGGCAAAAGAAGGCGTTAAGATTGAAAACGAGTCCAAAACACTTGCGACAATTACCTTCCAAAACTTCTTCCGCCTTTACAATAAGCTTTCGGGCATGACCGGTACCGCTATGACCGAGGAAGCAGAATTTAGAGAAATTTATAAGCTCGATGTGGTCGAAATACCCACAAATAAACCTCTTGCACGTATTGATGAAAACGATGTTATTTATAAAACAGAACTTGCAAAATTTAAAGCCGTTATCCGCAAAATTGCTGAATGTCACAGCAAGGGTCAGCCGGTGCTTGTTGGTACTGTTACCATCGAGAAGTCAGAGCTGCTTTCTTCCATTTTGCGTAAAAACGGCATTAAGCATAATGTTTTAAACGCAAAGCATCACGAAAAAGAAGCCGAAATTATCGCTCAGGCAGGGAAATTGGGAGCTGTTACAATAGCTACTAATATGGCAGGACGTGGTACCGATATTATGCTTGGAGGTAATGCGGAATATCTTGCGAAATCTGCCCTGCGTCACGACGGACTGAGCGAAGAAATGATAGTTGAGGCAACCGGCTTTGGCGATACCGATAACGAAGAGATTATCGCCGCCCGCCAAAAGTATACAGAATACTATGAAAAGTATAAAGCCGAAATCGCCCCCGAGGCACAAAAGGTAAGAGAAGCGGGCGGCTTATGTATAATAGGCACCGAACGCCACGACTCAAGGCGTATAGATAATCAGCTAAGAGGTCGTGCGGGGCGTCAGGGTGACCCGGGTAACACCAAATTCTATATCGCTTTAGACGATGACCTTATGCGTCTTTATGGCGGCGAACGCATTTCAGCTTTAATGGGAGCACTAAAGGTTGAAGAGGATATGCCGCTTGAAGCAAATATGCTCTCTAAGACCATAGAAAGTGCGCAGAGAAAAAAAGAAGGTATAAACTTCGCTTCTCGTAAACACGTGCTCGAATACGACGATGTTATGAACAAACAGCGTGAGCTTATCTATGAGCAGAGAAATAAGGTGCTGAACGGCGAAAATCTTAAAGATACCGTCTTGCGTATGATAGACGATACCGTTGATTCTTACACAAAAATTTATCTTTCCGACCCCATACACGATAATTGGGACGTATCGGGTCTTCGAGATTACTTTTTGGGATGGATCACTACCCCTGATGACCTTAAATTTTCTGTTGAGGAATTAGGTAATACTTCAGCCAATGAAGTAGCCGAACAGCTTAAAGCAAAAGCGCACTCTATCTATGAGAAAAGGGAACTCGAATACGGTAGCGAGGTTATGCGTGAAATTGAACGTGTTATGCTGTTGCGCTCGGTTGATACCAACTGGATGGATCATATCGACAATATGGATCAGCTTCGTGAGGGTATAGGACTGAGGGCATACGGTCAGCATAACCCGGTTGTTGAATACCGCAACGAAAGCTATGATATGTTCTCTGCTATGACCGATACCATCCGTGAACAAACCGCAAAGCTGGTTATGACCGTCCGTGTTAAACCCAAAGAGGAAATAAAACGTGAAAAGGTTGCCGAAGAAACCGGCACAGGAGATAAGCCCAATACAGTCAGAGGTAAAGGCGTTGTGAGCAAAAACGCCCTCTGTCCATGCGGCAGCGGTAAAAAGTATAAACGCTGTTGCGGTAAAGATATGGAATAAAATTTAGCAATAACACCCAACAAAACGGAGCCCTCGCCTATACGAGAGCTCCGAATTTTTATTCAATATAAAATTTATCTTCTTGCCATTTAGAAGGATTATCGTTAATATATTCCAATATCTCCATATAATCCTGTTCTCCTCGGATTATGTGGTCATATGAACGGCTTTGCCAAATATTTTTACCGTATTTCCGATTGCAAAACCTTTTAAATGTACCTACAAATTTTGATATTGTCGAATTGGTTATTGTTGTTGTAGGGACCGGCCTCCCGGACGGTCCGTTTGGACATTCGTGTATTTACAAAATTAAATGTATATGATTAGGCATTATAACATATTTATCTACACATACATTATCATAAAAGTCGTTCATTATTTTTAACTGTCCGTCTGCAATTTTTCCGTATTCTGATAATATGCTTTGCGGACGGTCAAGGATGCCCTTCCCTACAATGTCACATAAAATTTTGACTTTGCCTTTTGTACACAATGTTATAAAATAGTATCCTGGGGCATTGTAATTATACTCTTTTAGTCTTATCTCTTTTCTTTTAGGCAATTCCATATTATCACCCCTAACATTCTAACAAACAAACGGGCAGAAAATAGTTTCTGTCCGTTTATTTCGCTTTCGGTTTCCCGAAAATTAAATGCTTAATTTTTACAAGCAGTTTTCTGCCTTTGTGCCACATAACACGCAAAGGGAAGGTAAGGCGCATAAAAAGGATGTACGCCTTATACAGACGGTTCGTTTCGCAGTCGTATTTTTTACCGTTTCGGTAAAACTCTTTGAGTACGCCTATTATCCATTCGGGTTTAATATACTCTTTGTTAAGTCTATTATCTCCACGAATAATATAGCAGTCTTTTGTTACCTTAAGCACCCTATGAATAAGCAGCTTACCGCTTGGCATTCTGTAAACGGCGACATCGTGCTTTTTCAAAGGGGCATCAAGCTTTTTGATAACCACCATATCTTTGCGATGTCTTAACATCGGATACATACTAACCCCCGATGTGCTGGTCATTATTTCGCCCTTTTCGCAGAGAGCCGCTTCAATATTCAGTTTAGAAGAATCCGCGCTGAACATTTATTCAACTACGCCTTCAGCCTTAAGCTTATCGGTAAATTCGGTAATAGTTTCTCTTGCTTCTTGCTCGGTAGACTCGGGATGTTTTTTAAGCATCTCGGCAATTATTTCGTCAAGAGTTATCTCATTTTTGAGAAGCTCAAAAATCTGGACACCAATATCGTTCATCTTAACAAATCCGTTGAACTTCTCCATATCGTCGCCTACTGCTACAGCTACCATCTGGTCGGCAACCTCGTTGATAATAAACTGATATTTAAGTTTCATAGCATTTTTCTCCTTTGTTTCAATATTAAATCTATTCTGATTCCATTTTTCAGGATTGTTGTCAATATATTGCCTATTTGCTTTTCTTTCGGGTAAATTCATTTTTTGAAAATGGTATTGTATGCAATCTCGGCAGCTTTCGGCGCCATATTACAATGAATTATCCATAAATCGCAACAAGAAAGTAGCCTGTCTATAAGCGTCATTGTTTTCATCATAGCCTGTGGAGCTTTCGGCATATAAACCTGATTCATAATACGGTCTATAATATCTTGTTTTTGCACCTTTTCAACATAATTCGTTTCACTTCTCTCAATAAAACAAATATGCTTTAACGGTGTTCGCATATTACAGCCTAAATGCTCTTTTCCGTTCCAAGGCGTACCATAAGCATATGGCTGTTCGGGCTCGTCCTCAAAAAATCTCACAATCGGCTTGTCGCCATTTACAACCACCATTTTTTCGCCCAAATACTTCTGCCATAAATTCATATGGGTGGTCTTGCCGGTGCCACTGTGAGCCGCAAAAGCAACCCCCACACCGTCTACATCAAAGCATGCAGAATGAAGCACAAACGCATCATTAAGCGGTAGCCATTCGGCAATTTTTCTATATGTAGCAATACTTTCAAGATAACTTAGAGAAAAAAAACCTTCATAGTTTTTCTTTTCAGTTTCAATATCATTATCACTCGTTTTCACCGAAAAGTCAACTTTTGCTTTTTTTGTTTTATACTTTTCTAATAGATTTTTAATATAATCGTACAAATATATCAGTTCCATATCAAAATCGGCAAGCTTAAAATACATTTATACTCTCCTTTGAATTAAATTAACTCAAATAAGTTACTTCGTCATTAATTGTTTCGTCGCTAATCTGTTGATTCATCAAAAAATATTGATAGCTGTTTTTCATCTGCTCTTTAATATATTTCAGTTTCAATTTTTTATCAACCTCATCACAGTTTGGTTCAGAAATAGGGCATGCTTTTAATGGAATACATTTAGGTTGTAATGGACAGGTGTGGCATTTTTCGCCATAATCAGTAATTTCTTTGAATTCGTTTAGTATCCGTTCATCTACTTCATCACTATAAATACTACCATAAAAATGATCATCGGTATAATGCTCACATTTACCAAGATTGCCATTTGGCAAAATTGTAGTACTATCGTTATGATCTGCAAGACAATGCTTTGCTTTGCGATATGACTCAATTATAAATTTATATTTTAATCCGTATTTATCAAGAATTTCATTGATTTCATCATACTTATTCCACAAAAGTATTTTATCCTCAATGCTACGTGCGTTATATTTCAAAGCAGTTTTTTCAAAAAGAATTGTAATATAGACTTTACAATTTTCATACTTGCCATAACGTTCACAAAGTTGATATGTTAATTTTTTTAAATCTTC
>JAGAZW010000176.1 GCA_017939855.1 Clostridia bacterium
ATAGGTCCCCGGTTCGAGTCCGGGTTTCGGCTCAAGAAGCGGTATTCTACCGCTTCTTTTCATTTTAGACTAATTGGCTATGTATGGCTTCTATGTTCTTTGAGGATAAGGATGCAGCTTCCATTGCCATTATCGGTGCGGCTGACGGTCCCACCTCGATCGTTGTGGCACAGGCACTGGATTCTAACTATCTCGCAGCAATAATGGTAGCAGCATATTCATATATGGCATTGGTTCCCATTATTCAGCCTCCCGTTATCAAGCTTCTTACAACAAGAAAAGAACGACTTATCCGTATGCCCTATGAGGCTAAGGAAGTTTCAAAACTTACCCGTATCCTCTTCCCCATTATTATTACCGTTATCGCAGGACTCATAGCGCCTGATTCGGTTGCATTGGTAGGTTTCCTTATGTTCGGAAATCTTATTAGAGAATGCGGCGTTCTTAACTCGCTTTCCGAAACTGCCCAAAAAGTACTCGCTAATCTTATCACCATCTTCCTTGGGATCACCATTGCATCCCAAATGAAATATGACTCATTTCTCAGCTTCAACACCCTTCTTATTTTAGGATTAGGACTTGTAGCATTCATAGTTGATACTGCTGGTGGTGTTATATTCGCAAAAATTTTAAACATCTTCCTTAAAAAGAAGATTAACCCGATGATCGGTGCTGCCGGTATTTCTGCATTCCCTATGTCAGGCAGAATCGTTCATAAAATGGGTCTTAAAGAGGATCCCCAGAACTTCCTGCTTATGCACTCTATGGGTGTTAATGTTTCGGGTCAGATAGCATCGGTTATTGCAGGCGGTCTGATTCTAAAATTCTTTATGTAGTAAAGGAGAAACGATATGTTAGCAAGTATTGATTTTGAACCCGGACGTTTCGTTGATAATCTTGGATATATGGGTAAAGGTATGCTGGGCATATTACTTGTTATGGGTGTTATTATTCTCATAACCTTACTTCTTAACTTTATGACAAAGAAAAAAAAGTGATTTGAATTTTTATTGCCCGACGGGATTTAATGCCGTCGGGCTTTTTTTCATTGATTAGATCTGAAGATTATGGTAAAATAATTTTACCAGGAATTATAAGGAGTTTTTTAAAATGCATAAATTAAACCGTCTGCAGCCGGAAAGAGTGTTTTACTATTTTGAGCAAATAAGCAATATCCCCAGAGGTTCGGAAAATATGAAGGGGATTGCCGATTACTGCGTTAAATTTGCTAAGAAATACTCACTTAAGTATCACTGTGACGAAGCGAATAACATAATTATTTATAAAGGTGCTTCTTACGGTTACGAGCATAGCGAACCGATTATTTTGCAGGGACATCTTGATATTGTTTGTCAAAAGACCGAAGACTCAAAAATTGATTTTATCAAAGACGGAATTGATATATATGCTGACGGTGATTTTATAAAGGCAAAAAATACCACCCTTGGTGCCGATAACGGAATTGCTGTTGCCATGATACTTGCAATTTTAGAAAATAAAAGTTTATCCCACCCTGCCATAGAAGCCGTTTTTACCACCGATGAAGAAATAGGTATGATTGGCGCAAAAAGGCTCGACATGGGGCTTTTGAGTGCAAAGAAAATGATCAACCTTGATTCCGAAGAGGACGATACCATTATAGTTTCTTGCGCAGGAGGTAGCGATTTTCTTGTAACACTTCCCATAAACCGCAAAGCCAAATACGGCACTGAGGTTATCATAACCTTGAAGGGTCTTAAGGGAGGTCATTCAGGTGTTGAAATAGACAAAAACCGAATAAATGCTAATATCCTTGCAGGAAGATTTTTAAATCATATAAAAAATGAATGTGATTTTGATATTATAGGCATTGACGGTGGCAATAAGGTCAACGCTATAGCAAACCTTTGTTGCATAAAAATATGCTGTGATGATGAAAAGTCTTTTGTGTCAAGGGCGCAAGAATATTTCTCGGTTATAAAAGACGAAATAATATCGAGTGAAGAAGATTTTTATTCTGAAATAGTTGTGGGTCAAGCAAAAGAGTATGAAGTGTTCGAAAAGGATTATATTACTCATATTCTTTGCTGCACACCTGATGGTGTTATCAAGATGAGTAACGAAATTGAAGGTCTTGTAGAAACCTCCTTAAATTTGGGAATACTTAAAACTGAAAAAATTAATATAACACTAC
>JAGAZW010000177.1 GCA_017939855.1 Clostridia bacterium
CTTTTCAAAATAGGAAGGAGGGAGCGTAAATGGCCGGAGGCATTAAATTAGCACCGCTTTTAACAGACATGAAAGTGGATATTGCAAGCTTTAAAAGTGATATGTCCAAAGCGGCGGCTCTCGGTGTATCAGAGGCTGATAAGATCAGCAAGCAAATGTCAAAGACGGCAAAGGTTGGGGAGACCTTATCAAAAACCGGAGCGGCGTTGACAAAGGGGCTTACCGTCCCTCTTGCAGGCGCTGCTATTGCAACAACTAAGATGGCGGTGGACTTTGAAAGTAGTTTCGCAAAGGTGAGTACACTACTGGATGATACGGTCGTAGATTTCGATAATTATAAAGAGTCCCTGATTGCAGGATCTAACGAGACGAAAGTTGCGGTTGATGAATATTCAGAAGCGGTATATCAAGCTATTTCTGCCGGTGTTGACCAGACAAAGGCGGTAAGCTTTACTACAGACGCTATGAAACTGGCGAAAGGTGGTTTCACTTCCGGAGCTTCCGCAGTAGATATTATGACCACCGCTATTAACGGATACAATTTGAAAGCAGAGGATGCAACAAAGATATCCGATATGCTGATCACAACGCAGAATTTGGGTAAAATGTTTTGCTCCCTTATCAGGAAACTGGTAAGTGAACAGAGGGTTAAAATTGGAAAGCTAAGTGTTAAAAATATTGTTGTTGCCTAGATTATGAGTTATAGTTTGGTACATTCTCGGTATTATGAATTGAAAAGAAAAGGCCTAGAAATCAATACTTACAACATATTAACATATGCTAATCAATTACCACTTAATAGGGAAACTTATTAAAGGTTTAGAGACTAGATAAAGTAGGCTAAGCAAGGCACTCTTAGGAGTGCTTTTTGTATGCAAAAATATCCAAGAAATCCTCAACCCTAACGTAAAGGCGAGGGTTAAGATATAGTCCAACTCTAGGAGAAATCCTAGTTCACGGATAAAGAGCCGTGACAGTGAAGGAAGAAAACTACAGTTGATGAGCTCAGCCAGAGCATGGGTAAGGTTATCCCGATTGCAAACTCTGTGAATTTTGGAATGGATGAGTTGTCAGCATCCTATGCACAGCTTACCAAAAACGGTATTGCGACCGCAGAATCCGGAACTTATCTGAAACAGATGTTATCTGAGCTTGGAAAAACCGGAAGTGATGCAGACAAGGCACTCAGGGAAATGACCGGCAAAGGTTTTGCTGATCTTAAGAAAGAGGGTGTTGCCACAGCAGACATCCTGAATATGATGAGTCGGTACGCTGAGCAGAACGATATGACTCTGAAAGATATGTTTGGCTCTGTAGAAGCTGGTTCAGCAGCGTTGGTTTTGGCGAAAGGAAATGGGCAGGAATACAATGAAATGCTGGCGGCTATGAATACAAGTGCAGGAGCAACACAGGAAGCATTTGAAAAAATGGATGCGACTCCTGCGGAACAGCTGAAAGGTGCATTGAATGAACTTAGAAATTCAGGTGTGAAATTCGGCGCTGCTTTTGTACCGGTCATAACAAAAGTAAGTGATGTACTGTCAGATGCAGCAGACGCTTTCTCAGGGTTATCAGAAGAACAGCAGGAGAATGTTGTGAAATGGGGAATGGTTTTAGCCGCAGTTGGTCCGGTTATGCAGGTGACAGGTGGTGCAATTACCACATATACAAAACTTGCCAGTGTGATAGGCGGTGTTACA
>JAGAZW010000016.1 GCA_017939855.1 Clostridia bacterium
ACTACTTATTGTTGGTAGGTGCAAAATAATCATTTGACATCTTTAAGTTTACTCAAATGAAGTTCTTCGGGTTTATGTGTTTCGATATAGTGAAGAACTTCGCCTAAATCTGCAGACACAAAATATAATTCTTCGTTGGTAGCAGTCATAAAATTCTGATTTATAGCATTTTTCATCATAAGAATCATATGATCAAAATAGCCATTAATATTATAAATCGCTATGGGCTTTAAATGTTGATTAAGTTGACGAAGGGTTACGATTTCAAAAAACTCATCAAAGGTGCCTATACCGCCGGGAGTTACCAAAAAAGCATCTGATTTGTCTTCGAGTAATTTTTTTCTTTCACGCATAGTGTCGGTATGAATAAATTCTGTGCAGTCATCATAAAGGCTGCCGTCTACCTTGAAAAAACCAGGAGCTATACCGATAACTTCGCCGTTTTTGCTACGAGCACCACGAGCTACTGCACCCATCATACCTTCGGTGCCACCGCCATAGATAACAGAGTGCTTTCTGATTGCGATTTCAGCGCCCAAAGCTTCTCCTGCAGATATATAAGAATTATCAATTGTGCTTGAAGATGCACCATAAACACAGATTTTCATTAAACCACTCCTAAATATTAATTGAAATACCGTTTAAATCGGCTTTGATTAGTTTTTGACCGCAATATTCAAGTCTTAGCGAGAAAAAGGGTTCAAGAGGGTTTGAGATAAGCTTAAGAAATATTTTATCACCTTCCCAGATGGGTAGGGAAAAAACTTTTTCTTTGTCTATCCATTCAAGAACTCCTTCGTCACACTCTTTGAGCTCGCCAAAAAACTCATCAGCAGTAAATATATGCATAAATTCAGTTTCGCATTCATCAGAAACAAAGGTAACGATTCCACGATACCTGGCAGTTGTGAGTGTAAGACCGGTTTCCTCAAGGACTTCTCTCAAATTGCATTGTTCGGGGCTTTCTTTATCCTTAAACTTTCCACCTATGCCAATCCATTTATCACGGTTAAGGTCGTTTTCCTTTTTTATTCGGTGCAGCATCAGGTATTTACCGCTTTTTTCAATATAACAGAGTGTTGTATTAAGCATAACTGCTATTTATTTTCCTTTTCTTTTTTTGCTATTTCAGCAGCTATATTCTCACCTGAATATCCCGGCAAATAGAATACATCAGTACTGCTATGCTCGTAGTCAAAGATATTATTGTATTGAATTTTTTCATATTCTTGGAGAAGCTGGGTGTATTTTGATTCTGTACTCCATCTATAATAATTATTCTCAAAATCAATATATCCAACCGTATCTATTACAGGTAATGTTTCTGAAAGTTTAAGAAGATATTTGTTATAGTCGGTAAGTTGTACACCTGCTACCTTTAGGACATAAGAAGACAGGTAATTTGCACTGAGCTTATCAATATACTCCTCTTCAATATCATAGTTTGCCCAAATAAAGAAGGGAGTAATATATCTGTTTTGCTCTTGTTCAACCGAGAGGTTAGAGAGATCCTTCACGCCCATAATTTCGGAAATAAAGTCTTTTTCAATAGAAGGATGATGATCTCCAAACATACAAATAACGGTAGGTTCTTTTATATTTTTGAAATAAGTTATAAGTTCTTCAAATGCCTTGTCACTTTCTTTAACAAGTGAGAGATACTTGTTTGTTTTAGGATATTGTTTTGATGTAGAGGTAAGGTGAATGGTTTCTGTAAAGTTTGAGGCTTCGGTTGTATAACCTCCGTGATTTTGCATCGTTACGTTAAAAGCAAAATACGGAACCGATTTATCACGATTTTCAAAATCCTCAATTAGTAGTTTATAGTCATAAGAATCGCTCACATATTGACGAATGAGCATATTGCTGCAGTCAGGATATTGTTCATCGATCAGCTGTTGCAGATAGTCGGGTTTACTATTGTTATTTTTATATTCATTCATCAAGGCTATGTCGAGGATATTTTCCAAAGCTTTAAAGCTATTAAAGCCCATATTATTATAAACATTCGGTCTGTTCCAACCACTAGCAATATAAGGATGGAAGGCGAGGGAAGAATATCCTTGATTTTCGAGTGTGGAAACCATGGTTGCGATGGGGTTTTTGATATAAAGCATATAAGCATTGCTGCCTGACGGTAAGAATGCGGTAGAGTGACCGGTCAGAAATTCAAATTCAGTATTAGAAGTTCCAGCACCGATTACCGGCACATAGAGATTTCCTTTAACAGTATTTTCGGTCAAACTTCGCATAAAAGGCATATAATCTTCATTTGTCTCAAATTCGCCTAAGACAGATAAATCGGCAAGTGATTCGTTCATAATGCAAATGATATTGGGCGAGTTTGATGTATTTGGTTTTTCTGGAGAAGAATCAATTAAATTATGGACTAAATCTGGTACTTCTTTATGATTATAACCGCTTGGCTCCGACATAAAGAGGTAACGGGTATTACATACAAAGTTATATACAAATCCATAGTTATGATAACCTCTTGTTTGGTTCCAGAAGTCAGGCTTAATACCGGCTTTTGCAAATACATCTGTGAAATAGAAGATAAGAAAAATTACAACAAAGAAAGCACCCATAAAAGAACGGGTTAAAACTTTTGTAAGCAACTTAAATTTAGGAGCTTTAAGTTTAATTGCAAAAATAGTTATAAAGATAAATAAAAGGGATCCGGTAACAATTATATCTGTGGGGGTATAATCGTATGTGCTACCTACATTTGCGGCAGTAGTAGCACTCAGAAAGTCCATAGGAATAAACGGAGTTCCTCGGAAACTAACGATATACGCATGCGCTAAAGCCAGACCAAAGAATAATGTGTTAACAACCAAAATAGCTATACGCAGACTACCACAACAAGCAAATACAAAAAATAAGAACAATAAAAGTATAAAATAATTTCCTAAAAAACCTAGATGTGTCATATTATATATAAATACGCGATTCAGACATTCGGTCATAGTCATAATGAAAATAGGCATAAGGAAAAATACAACAAAGTATCCGAATTTTCGGATAAGGGCATTTTTAATCTTCAGAGTAAACGCAATAAATACGCCTATTATCATAGGTAATATCAAACAAAAGGACATTAATAACCATTTTTGCTTATAATCCTGACTCACGAAAGCTTTATAATCAATTATAACCAAAAACATTAGTATAGCAGCAACACAGGCACCAACTATACGAGAAAATTTGGTTGAAGCAACCTCAAAATTATTTTTTAAAAAACAACATATTATATTAAAAAACGATGGCAATTTTTTAGTAAAAAAAGCTTTTACAGGACTTTTTGCAATTGAAGTATCCATTAGTTATTCAGATCCCCTTTGATAACATTCAATATAAATAAAACTTTGATATTTCTAAAAGATAAAACACCATAACGGTCAAAATCTTTGATTTTGCAAACATTTCGTGAGGTTAT
>JAGAZW010000017.1 GCA_017939855.1 Clostridia bacterium
GATTTCCCATCTTGCGTTCGGAGCCTCAACATAGTAAAGCATTCCTTTTACAACATCAAGATCAACCATAGAAACGGTATAATTCATAGAACAGAAGGCGCCTTTTGAAGTAAGTTGTAAGCCCTTTTCGGAGAAATTATATTCAAGTGTATCATCTGAACCTGATATTTCTGCCTTTTTATCACCGGCAATCCAACCTTTGTTATTGGTAGTGTCAACAGTAAACGATTGCTTAGGAACAGGTTTTTCTTCAAGTATAGCGCTGTGGTATGTTACCGAATTATTCGGACCTACAGCATAAAGTGCAATTCTCAAATCGGCTATACCGCTCCAATTCTGTTCTGAAAAATCATAAAAACCTTCGCCGGTAAAATTAATTTCGGGACTGGCAATTTGTGGATCGCCTGTAGTTAAGTTCTGAACCTTAATCGCCCATCTTCCGCTACCTGCTGTGACAGAATAGCTAATTCCTTTCACTACATCCATATTAACGTTTTTAACTACATAATCGCTGTTTGTATAACCTAAAAGAGAGTTGGGGGTTATAGTTAAACCGTTTTCTGTGAATTCATAATTTCCGTATTGATCCGCCTCAGTTTTTGACCAATTTGCGGAGTTTGTAACGGGGAGTTCAAATCTGTCATATGTAGTTATTAAAGTTACAGACGCAAATATTTCAGCATCTGTACCCTGCTTGTATTCAACACGGTTATCCGCCAAGGACTGCTCATCAAGAGTTCCCTTAAACTGATAAAAGCCGGGAACCGAATTGTTAAAGTCATTCGGCTTAGTCCAGGTAACCGCAATGTCAACCTCTCTGTTGGATTCTGTTGTTACGCTAACAAAGCCAGGTAATACCGGTTCCTTACCGGCAGGTAACTGAAGCTCTACAGGCTTATAGGATTTAAATTTCTCGTTTGTTTCAGGAAGCTCAGGCATATCCCTTACGATGGACAACGATTTAATTTTAACATTTTTTTCGGTATCAAAAATCAAAAATTGAATCTGTATTTTTCCGTTAGAAACAGCCTTTAGCTGTTCTTGGGTGAAAACCTGATTTAGATATATTTCGTGAATACCGTCAGCACTTTGCCAAGGCAATTCTTTTACAATATTTTCAGAAGTGCGTGTTGATATACCGTCGCAAACAAGCTTATAAACAATGGTGCTATTGTACGGATTTTCAATATCTGCTACCAATCTGGTTGTAGTATCCGATATATCCACCTGTGTATTTATTGATGTAAAGCCCGCCCAGTTTGCTGTTGTATTAAAGGTAATACCGTCTGCCGAATATTGAGGGCGTGCAGTATCGTTTACGGAAAGTATATCTGCGCCCTTATCGGTTCCTGTTGAAAGATTATAAGCCTTAACGGTTTGCTTTGACTTGCTGTTATCATATACTGCGTTATCGCTAACCGTTTTAACAACACGTGCCGATTTCCACAAAATAGCAGCATTAGTACCCTTTGTAGTCATAAACTGAAAGGAAATATATCCGCTTGCTACTGCACCCTTACCGCCAAATTTATTATCGCTTAAATCTTTTACATTAAATTCAATGGTTCCTTTTCCCTTTTGGCTTTTAAAATAGCATTCTTGGAAATTGTCTCCGTCACCCTTGGTCATATCAACCTTAACGATAACTGCGGTTGTATTTTCCGTTTCATAATCTATTACAATTTTAGTATTTTCCGGATCAGACAAATCTACATTATTGCAAGCACCCGTTGTGGAAAAGCTTACCCAATCCGCCTTAGGAACCATATAGGAACCATTTTCATCAATAACAAAATCCGCTACGTCACTGTTGTTCTGTGCTACGTTAAGTGGCGATGTAGCATAGCCAGAGACACTCCAATAGGTTTTGTAATCGGTCAAATCCCACTGATATAATACCTGCTCTTTGCAGACTGTAACATTTCTTTCTGCCGCATCAGCAATAAACAAAACACTTAAAAATGATGAAGAATTTACCTTGCCATAATG
The DNA here is from genome assembly GCA_017939855.1 of Clostridia bacterium. Classification (GTDB taxonomy): domain Bacteria; phylum Bacillota; class Clostridia; order Oscillospirales; family Acutalibacteraceae; genus UBA737. The sequence goes on from JAGAZW010000017.1 coordinate 1,990, forward strand.
CAGAA
>JAGAZW010000178.1 GCA_017939855.1 Clostridia bacterium
ACGTTATAGTTACTCCCGAGGCAAAGAGTATTCCTATCGCTTATGAAATGGCAAGACAATCTGGAAAGCCTTATATAGTTGCAAGAAAGGGTCTTAAAGTATATATGAGAAACCCGCTTGAAGTGAATGTTCACTCCATAACAACTCAACATGAGCAACACCTTTTTTTAGGTGAAACAGAAGTGAATATGATAAGTGGCAAAAAAGTTCTCATTGTGGACGATGTTATCAGTACCGGCGAATCGTTGGAAGCAGTTCAAAGGTTAGTAAATGAAGCCGGTGGAATAATATCGACGTCCTGTGCATTTTTGGCTGAAGGTGATGCGGCAGAGCGTGACGATATTATATTCCTAGAAAAGTTACCTTTGTTTTTTAAATAATACAGTCTTGTTTTTTTATATGAAACGCATATTAATAATCGGTAATGCGGGTGCTGGTAAAACTACATTTGCACTAGCACTTAAGGATAAAATTAATGTTCCCGTTGTTCATTTGGACAGGCTTTTTTGGAAGGATAATTGGAATTATATATGTGCTGAGGAATTTGATGAATTATTAGAAAAAGCGCTTGTAAAGCAAGAATGGATTATAGACGGAAATTATAACCGTACTTTAAGATACAGAATGAATTACTGCGATACGGTATTTTATTTTGATTTTCCTACAGCAACTTGTTTATGGGGAATTACAAAAAGAATATTCCAAAATTATGGTAAATCAAGAGCCGATATGGGCGGAAAATGTCCTGAATATTTTGATAGACAAAAACTGTATTTGTATAAGAGTGTTTTTGGCTTTAATAGGCGGCATCGTAAAGAGTATCATCGTCTGTTGAAGACTAGAAATAACAGTATTAATGTAGTAGTGTTCAAAAACAGAGCTCAAGTAAAAAAATATTTAGAAAAATAGTGTTGATAACTTATTTAAGTTATCAACACTATTATTTGTGTACATTCTTTTAAAATTTAACCGTTTAATTAGAAAAGAGTGAAAAATTATTCGTAATCAACAACATTTACCCAAGTAAGTAAAAAGTCACGTTCGTGCTCGTTTCCTTTTACAGATTGAGATGCTGCAACGATAGGCATCCATTTTTGAACGTATTGCTTAGCGGTGTCGCTTTTTTTGCAGAATAAATCAAGATATTTATTGGCGCTATCCAAATCATTGTTTAAGCAGAACAACAGATAGGTACGTGCAACATCGGCACTGGCGTTACCTTGTGTTGCGTGAGACCAGTCAATAATATATGGTGTGTTGTCTTCAGAAATTATTATGTTAGAAGGGTTAAAATCGCCATGACAAACTTTTTTATGCTTAGGCATACCCTCAAGTCGAGTGTGTAGCTCATATCGAGTGGTAGCATCTAACGACGACTGGCTGATTTTGCTGTTCATTTTATCCTTTAACTTGTTCAGGAGAGGACAAGTTTTGTTATGAACGCTGAGCTGCAAATCAACAAGAAGTTCAAGATATTCATCTTTTTTATCGGGGTTTTCTTCCATAAGCTGCGCTAAAGTTTTTCCTTCAATATATTCGGATACGATGGACCATTTTCCGTCTATCATAGTTACCTCTAAAATTTTAGGGATATTAAGACCGGTTCCTTCAATTCTTGCTTGATTCAAAGCTTCGTTCAAAACGTCGGCTTTAGAATATTCAGTACCGAATACTTTAATACATTTGTTACCGTCACGATAGATTTCCTTATTCTTCCTTACTGCAATTACTAGTCCAAGTTTCATAAATTAATTCCTCCTAATTACGCTTTTTAGTTTTTAATATCAGCGGCAGTAGGTTTCTTGGTTTCTTCAAAGTGTTTTCCGTAGTAAGCGTTCAAATACATCTGTTTGATTTCGCTCATTAACGGATAGCGAGGGTTAGCTCCGGTGCATTGATCGTCAAATGCCTGTTCTACCATATCGTCAAGGCGTTCTAAGAAGTCTTTTTCATCAATACCGTAGTCCCTGATA
>JAGAZW010000179.1 GCA_017939855.1 Clostridia bacterium
GCCTTAAGCTCAATCATTTCTTTAGGCTCAATGCCGTACTTTTCAAAAAGACTATTAGGCGTATATATTAAAATTTCCGGCTTTCCCATTTTTGTCGCTGTGAGCAGAATATGTGTGGTATCAGATACAAGTTGCAACGAATCTCTGTCTCCCGTTGCTATAACACAGCTATGACCGCTTTTGTCGGCGGCCGAAGCTAAGGTGCCCAGAATGTCGTCAGCCTCAAAGCCTTCACACTCAATACAGTGGTATCCCGCAAGAGTCAACCATTCTTTAAGAATGGGTAACTGTGCTGCGAGTTCTTGCGGCATAGCGTGTCTGTCGGCTTTATATTCAGTATATTTTTGGTGACGAAAGGTTGGCTTTTTAAGGTCAAAGGCAACTGCAACACCATCAGGTTTTTCCAATTCAAGCAGCTTATTTAAAATATTGATAAATCCGTATACAGCATTAGTGTATATGCCGTCCTTAGTGGTGAGCAATTTAATACCGTAAAAAGCACGATTTATTATGCTGTTGCCATCGATAGCCAAAAGTTTCAAGGCATTTCCTCCGTATTACAAGAATGTCCAGAATAGATATATAATTATATATATAATAACACTTTATTTCCCATTTGTCACTATATAATTTTAATTTATGGAATAAACTTGTTTTTTAACAAAAATATAAGACCCTGCGGTATAAACCGCTAAGGCCTTATGTTGATTAAGTGTGTAAATTTTTCCAAGGGATAGCCAGCTGTTGTGCCATTTGGCAAATATGATTGTGACAGGTAAAAAGGATGGCTTGAGAGTCATGTGAATATTCGTTTAAAAATTCCAGTGCAGCGAATGTTCGGCTGTCATCGTATTGGGAGAGGACATCATCGAGGAAAACCGGTATAGCTTCATCTTTAGAAATTAGCTGGGAAACAGCAAGTCTTAAGCTTAAATAAGCCTGATCGGCCGCACCCCGACTTAAATATCCTATTTGCCTTTTGCCGAAAACCTTTGTTTCTTCAACACTAATATCCATTTCTTTGGAAACTAAAAATGTTGAATATTTATTTTTTGTCAGACGAGAGAAAAATTCTGTTGCTTTTTTCTCCAATGTAGCGCCATAACTGCGTCGCATTTCATTGCTGCTTTGCTGCAAAATTTCAACAGCAATAGTTGCAGCATCACAAAATTCCTTTTGCGAATTAAGACTTTCTTCTAAAAGATTAATTTCTTTTTTTATCTCTTCAGGATTCTGAAAATTTCTGTAAGCAGTTTTTAACTCTGTATCCCGTTTAGTAATATCAGTTTTTATGGTCGAAAGCTCTTGGGTTATTTGCTCGAAACGTAATCTTGAATCGTCAAAATCTGTATCGGTAATCGGGGTGGTGTTTTCTATCTGATAAAGCTTTTTTTGAGCTTCTTCATAGGAAATGTTGCCTAAATCACTGCTCAAAAAGTTAAGTTTAAGCTTGAGAAGTTTTTGTTCTTCAATGATATTTTGCATATCAGATAAAGTATTTGAGGGGTTTTCAGGCGATAATTTACTGTAAATTTTATCGAGATCCAGCTTAGCTAAATTCAGCTTTTGCGTTTCGTCCGTTAATTGATTTTTTTTGTTTTCAAGTTCAATTTCGTATCCTGCTTTTATAGCTGCGTCGGTATTTAAAGCGGCTGTTAAAAGATTAATTCTTTCCGATAAATTATTAATTTCTTCACCCTTTAGTACATTTTCATTCTTTAAATCGACTTCTTGATTTATCAAGTCGGCGAGTACCGTTTCGGCTTTTAGGAGAAGAGATTTGTTTTTCGGTTTGATTATGAAACTGAGAATAAAAACAACTGCCGACAAAACAAATACCGAAATTCCTGCAATTTTTGTGCTTAAAGCGAAAATAAATGTACCGCCGATAGCAAAAAGCATTAAAGCAAGTAGCAGTAAAACTGAATTAAAGGATTTTCTAGAATTTTTCGCTGCTTCTTTTGCTTCTTTGGCTTTTTCTATTTCATCGTTTAGTATTAAAACTCTTTTATCTAAATCGCTTTTTTGGTTTTCTATTATTTTAATTTTATCGGTAATTTCCTGAAGCTCAGTTTTGGTTTGAGCAACATTTTCGCTTGAAGCAAGACGCAGCTTATCCTCAATTTTGTTAATTTCATCGTTTAAAGTGCTGATTTTCTCACGGTGGCTTTCCATCTTTTTAAGACAAAAATCCACCTTTTTAATAAACATTTCATCAATAATCGTACCATCCGAGGTGGTTAGCAAACAATTTAATTCATCGAGCTTTGATTTAATGTTAAGATAGTCCTTTAGCTTTTGGGCGTTTTTAATGTCTTCTTTACTGTCCAAAATCTTTTTTAAGGTTTCAGACTCTTTTATAAGAATGGCAGCATTAGCCTTTAATTTGTCAATTTCAGCATTTAGTTGCTGCTTTTGTTTGGCTGCATTTTCGGCATCCGTCAGTTTTTCATTGAGTGTATTAAGCTCAAGGGTTCCCTTAACGAAGCTACCTGTTTTACCTGACTTTGAAATAAGCTTTTCCTTTGCGCTAATAATTCGGCTTGAGATTTCTTGAAAAGAAGTGTCTTCGTCACCGGTATTAGTAAGATTTGAAAGTTTGCTTTCTAATTGACCTAAACTGTCGACACTTCCGGCAAGAGAAAGTGTGCCTATAAACATACTTCTTTCAAAAGCTTCAACACCCATACCAAAAAAACTGTTTCCGATGTCGTAGGAGGCAGTTTCTGAGATTCCGGAATCGGTGTTGGTTAAAATGATACGGTCTGTTGAATCGGATTTTCTGAACTCTCTTTCAAGGCAATATCTACTATTATTATGCTCAAAGTATATTCTGCCGCACATCGTATCGCCACTGAAGGGTTGATACTTTACTCTAGGGCTGTTTTCAAGGCTCTGCGTTTTTTTGCCGGTACCGTAGAACATAGCCTTGATAAAGGCCATAACAGTAGTTTTGCCGTTTTCGTTATCGCCATAAATAATATTAAGGTTATCATTCAGTTCTAGTGTAAAGTCTTTAAGTCCACCGAAAGCGCCGATATGAATTTTGTTAATCTTCATTACATGACACCTCCGATTTGAATGCTTTGAGCCCTAACTTTAATGCTGATTTTAAAAGCTCTTTTTCTTCGTCGTGTGCATTATCAATCCGCAACATCATATTTCTGACAAAAGCTCCCTTTAAAGAATTTTCTTTCATAAGCTCATAAAGGTCAGTTTTAAAAGAGGTGTTATCTTTTAACTTTGCAAAATATACTTCTTCTTTTATTCGACTTAAAATTTCGTTTAAATTCATGTCGGCAGATTCGTCCACTTCACCTGAAAGGGTAATTTTATAAAGATTTTCTGTGTAATCCTGACCGTATTTTTCTTTAAGAAGACAAAGTATTTTTTGAGAAATTTCTGCAGGGGTACAAAGAGAAGAAATATCAATGTTTTCTACAAGATGCATTCTTTTACAAACAGGTATAAAATCAAGGTTACATTCTTCTTTTGAAAGGTATCCCATATATACACCTTTTTGCTGCGTTTCGTCAAAACCTTGACCTTCTGGACAACCGCAGTAGGCATAGTAAGTATTACCGATTTTTTCAATGTTACTTCTTTTATGAACATGTCCTAAGGCGATGTAATCCATTTTGCTGCTGAGGATAAAATCGTTAGTTATAGGATTATATTGTGAAGCACTTCCTGAACCTAGATCGGCATGAATACACATAATATTTATAGTGTTATCTTCTTTGGGTAATATAGAAAATTGGGAAGTCCCTTTTTCATAAACCTCTGCAAAAGAACGTCCGTAAACACGCACAGACAAATCATCAAACTGTATACAATCATCTTTAGCAGCTAAAATATAAAGATTTTCGGGAACAGAATGCTTTAGCAAAGGTGAGTCTGAATTGAGAGGGTCGTGATTGCCAGCTGCAAAAACTATTTTTATGTTACTTGCCTGATTTATTTTTTCGTAGATTCTCTCAATAAAAGAATACTCTATCTTATTTGAGTTGAGCAAATCACCTGCAATCAGGATAAGCTGAACAGCATTTTCCTTTGCCGTATCAACGATTCTCTCAAAGGTAAGCAGTGTCTCGGCTCTCCTTAAGGCAGCCTTTGTCCCTAAAAAACTTTCATTGGCACCGATATGCAAATCGGCTGTGTGTAATATCTTGACTTTAGGCATAATATGTCCCCTTCATAATAATACATATTGATTTTAACATTTATTTACACTTTAATCAAGAAAATATTGCCTTTGGAAAATATTTGATATATAATATAAATTAGGATATTGTGTTTTGATGGAGGGAGTGCGGATAATGGATGTTCGACTAGGCGATAAGCTGTTAATGAAAAAGAAACACCCTTGTGGCAATAACAGTTTCACTGTCCTTAGAATAGGTATGGATTTTCGTATAAAATGCGATGGTTGCGGACATGAAGTTATGTTGCCTCGCTCAAAGGTCGAAAAGAATATAAAAAAGATAATTCGTGATTGTGAGGAATAAAAGTGTTTGAAAAACTTTCTGCGGTGGAAAGTCGCTATGAACAGATAGGTATGGAGTTGACACGTCCCGAAACTGTCAGCGATAATGTGCTTTTCACAAAACTTATGAAAGAACATAGTGAGCTCACTCCCCTGGTCGAAAAGTATAGAGAGTATAGTAACGCTCTGAATCAAGAAAAAGAGGCCCTTGAGCTTTTAAACAACGGCGGACTTGATAAAGATTTCAGAGAATTGGTAGAAGAAGAGCTGCGAGAAGCCAAGGAAAAAATAGTGGTTTGCGCTGATGAGCTTAAGATTTTGTTGTTGCCGAAAGATCCAAATGATGATAAAAACATTATTGTCGAAATACGAGGCGGTGCAGGCGGAGAAGAAGCGGCACTATTTGCGGCATCCTTATTTAGAATGTATTCAATGTATGCCGAATCTAAAAGATGGAACATAGACGTTACTAATGTAAATGAAACTGAGCTTGGCGGTTATAAGGAAATTTCATTTATGGTAGAAGGAGTAGGTGCTTATTCAAAATTTAAGTATGAAAGCGGAGTTCATCGTGTGCAGCGCGTACCTGACACCGAAACTCAAGGCCGTATACACACTTCTACCGTGACCGTTGCTGTAATGCCTGAAGCGGACGACGTGGAAATTGATATAAATCCCGCTGATCTTAAAATTGATACCTTCCGTTCGTCGGGAGCCGGTGGTCAGCACATTAATAAAACCTCGTCTGCAATTCGTGTTACCCATATTCCTACAGGTACGGTTGTTGAGTGCCAGGACGAACGTAGTCAGTTTAAAAATAAGGATAAAGCATTAAAGGTGCTGCGAGCTCGTCTTTATGATGCAGCAAAACGAGAACACGATGATGCTATTGCATCGGACCGTCGTTCTCAGGTGGGAACAGGGGACAGAAGTGAGAGAATCCGAACCTATAACTTCCCTCAAGGCAGACTCACCGATCATCGAATCGGTTTAACGCTTTATAAGTTAGATGCAGTTATGAATGGTGATATTGAAGAAATTATTGACGCACTTACCACCTATTATCGTGCTGAGGCATTGAAGGCTCAGGAAGAGAACTGATTTGGAGTATTTTAATGGAAACTATAAAACTTGATATAGTGTCAGGTGATTATCAAAACGGTATAAAAGAGGCAGCTCATATTTTAAAAAAGGGAGGAATTGTTGCAATTCCTACCGAAACGGTCTATGGTCTTGCAGCTTCTGCTTATTCCGATGACGCCATAAGTCGTGTTTTTAAGGCGAAGGGCAGACCTCAGGACAATCCGCTAATCGTGCATATTTGTGATATGAAAATGTTAGAAAAAGTGGCAACAGATATTCCTGATGAAGCTTATGCTTTAGCTGAAAAATTCTGGCCCGGACCGCTTACAATGGTTCTTAAAAAAAGTGATTCAGTAGCCCAAAGTGTTTCTGCCGGTCTAAAAACAGTAGCGGTAAGAATGCCTGAAGAAAAGGCTGCAAGGGACATAATAGAAAAAAGCGGTCTTCCCCTAGCGGCTCCTTCTGCAAATGTTTCAGGGTCTCCCAGTCCCACAACGGCCGAGCATGTTATATCCGATTTGGACGGTAAAATTGATGCTGTGGTAATTGGAAATGGATGTAAAATAGGTGTTGAATCAACCGTTTTATCCATTTTTGATGGGAAGGCTTCTATCTTAAGACCGGGTGCTGTTACGGCTGAGGAAATAGAACAACTATTAGGTAAAGTAGACGTTGATAAGGCGGTTTTAGAGGAACCGAAAAGTAGTGAAAAGGTATCTTCGCCGGGTATGAAATATAAACACTATGCTCCTAAAACCGAAACATTTTTGGTTGAGGGAAGCATACAGGCATTTGTTAACTTTGTTAATAAAAAGGATAATGCGTTAGCTATATGTTTTGAGGAAGAAAGTCATCTCATATCATCCGAAAAAATCGTTTATGGGGAAATGTCAGATAAAAAAACTCTTGCACACAATCTATTTTCAGCACTTAGAGAAGCGGATAATTTCAAAAAAGAAAGCATTTATATACATGCACCAGATAAAGCAGGTGTAGGTCTTGCTGTATACAATCGACTTATTCGTGCTGCAGCTTTCAGGGTGATAAAATTATGAGAAAGATAATAGGTTTGACGGGCCCTACAGGTGCTGGGAAATCCGGAATAAAAAAAATCGCACAAACAATGGGCTTTAAATTTGTGGACTGCGATATTCTTGCAAGAAAGGCGGTTGTAAAAGGCAGCGAAGGTTTAAATGCATTGGTTGCGGTTTTCGGGAATGAAATATTGAATATTGACGGTTCTTTAAATCGCAAAATATTAGCTAAAATGGCCTTTGGAAAGCCTGCAAATACAGAGCTTTTAAATAAAACCCTTTTACCGCATATTAAAGTTTTGGCAATTAAAGAGTTAGCTGAGGATGTAAATATTATTTTTGATGCACCTACACTCTTTGAAAGCGGATTAAATGAGATATGTGATAAAACGATAGCGGTTTTAAGTGATCAAAAAATTCGTTTATGCCGCATAATACAAAGGGATAGCATTACTGAGATGGAAGCACAGATGAGAATCTCTGCTGGAAAAAACGATGAGTTTTATAAAGGAAGAGCTGATTATATAGTTTATAATAACGGTGGAATTGCAGAATTTGAAAGTGAAATAAGTCATATACTAATAGAAATTATCGGAGGTAGATAACTATGGCAGAAAATAGTGTTTCAAAAGAACTGAAACAGCAACTTTTTTATACAAAGAAAAATGGAATTTTAAAATCTGATGAGAAAACCATTAATGAAGCAATTGAATATGTTGAAGGTTATAAAAAATATCTTAATTCTTCAAAAACTGAAAGGGAAGCGGTAGAAAATTCTGTTTTGTTGGCAGAAGAAAATGGCTTTGTGCCTTTTGAAATAGGTAAAAAATATAAAGTCGGAGACAAAGTGTATTTTAATAATCGTGGGAAAGCGGTTGCCTTTGCGGTAATCGGTAAGGAGGCGGTTGAAAACGGAGTTAATATTACAGCAGCCCACATTGATTCACCACGACTTGACCTAAAGCAGAACCCACTTTATGAGGATATAGAACTGGCTCTTTTTAAAACACACTATTATGGTGGTATTCGCAAATATCAGTGGCCTACAGTGCCTCTGGCATTACACGGTGTCTTTGCGAAAAAGGATGGAACAGTTATTAATGTTTGTATAGGTGAGGATGATAATGACCCGAAGTTTGTTGTAAACGATCTTTTACCACATCTTGCGACAGAGCAGAATAAACGCACCCTCTCAGAAGGCATTAAGGGTGAAGAGCTTAATGTTCTTGTGGGAAGTATGCCTTTAAAGATGATGAGGGCAGTGAACTTGTCAAACTTAATGTTCTTAAAATTTTAAATGAAAAATACGGTATAACCGAAGCTGATTTCCTATCGGCAGAGCTGGAGATGGTACCGGCTTATAAATCTTGCGATGTAGGTCTGGATCGTTCCTTAATAGGTGCCTACGGTCAGGACGACAGGGTTTGTGCATATCCCGCACTAACTGCGATTATGAATATTAAAGAACCGGAAAAGACTGCAGTTGCAATACTTGCAGATAAAGAAGAAATTGGTTCGGACGGCAATACCGGTCTTAATTCTGATTTTTTACTTCATATCATAGGTGACCTTGCTCGTATGCAAGAAGGTCAAGTTAGTATAGCACTTAGAAATTCTAAATGCCTTTCTGCGGATGTTAATGCTGCTACTGATCCTACTTTTCAGGATGTGGTAGAACGGAAAAATGCTGCATACCTTAACTATGGAGTGGTTGTAACAAAATATACCGGTTCACGTGGCAAAGCGGGCACCTCAGACGCTTCGGCTGAATATGTTGCTGAAATTAGAAACATGCTTGATAATGCAGGTATAGTATGGCAAACTGCAGAGCTAGGAAAGGTTGACGCAGGCGGTGGCGGTACGGTAGCTATGTTTGTTGCAAACCTGGGCATTGATGTTGTTGATTTAGGCGTCCCGGTTCTTTCTATGCATGCTCCTTTTGAAGTTACTTCGAAATTTGACGTATATATGTGTTATAAAGCAATGTACGAGTTTATGAAATAGGTATAAAAATTATGCAAGAGATAAAACTGGGTAGATACCGCCATTTTAAAGGCAGAGAATATGAAGTTATCGGTATTGCAAAAAATTCCGAAACTTTAGAAGATATGGTGGTTTATAGAGCCCTTTACAGCAGCGGTGAACTTTGGGTGAGAAGTGCCGATATGTTCCAAGAAACTGTAACTGTAAACGGTCAAACTGTAAAAAGATTTTCTTATATAGATAATATATAGTTTACAATATTGTAACAATTAAATGCCGTTGTTGACTTTTTTCGACACGGCATTTAAAATTGTTTTGTGAATTTATTTTTTAGGGGGTATATGGTTTGGTTTTTTCGAGTTTAATATTTGTTTTTTTGTTTTTGCCCCTTAATTTAATACTATATAAATTTGCGCCAAGTATTCGTGCAAAAAATATAGTAATGCTGGTTTTTTCTCTGATTTTTTATACCTGGGGAGACCCGATATGCCTTCTGTTGCTCGTTGGTATGACCTTTGCAGATTGGATTATTGCCATTTACATAGAGGGTTGTCGTAAACGTAATAAAAATGCAAAGTTTGGTCTTTTTTTAATGGGAATCGTAAATCTTGGATTATTATGCGTTTTTAAGTACACGACATTTTTCTTATCCAATATCAGATTATTGACAGGTTTTCCGCAAAGTGTTCCTCAGATACTTCTTCCAATCGGTATATCATTTTATACATTCCAACTTATTTCTTACGTTGTGGATGTATATCGTGGAGAGGTACCGGCACAAAGAAAATTTCACTTTTTGCTTTTATACGTAAGCCTTTTCCACCAATGTATCGCAGGTCCTATAGTAAGGTACAGCGATGTTGCTGCTGAGTTAGAGGATAGAAAAGTAACTTCTGCCGACTTATCGGAAGGCATCTGGCGTTTCTGTGTGGGACTGTCAAAGAAAGCAATCCTCGCAAACACCTGTGCAGTAGTTTGCGATACATTATTAGGTGTGGGCACACTTTCTGAAAGTGTAACAACTGTTGGACTTTGGATAGGAGTATTAGCCTTTGCTTTGCAGATTTATCTTGACTTTTCTGCCTATTCGGATATGGCAATAGGTATGGGTAAAATGATAGGTATTCATTATTTAGAAAATTTCAATTACCCTTATATCTCTCATTCGGTGACAGAATTTTGGCGCAGATGGCATATGTCTTTGGGAAGCTTTTTTAGAGATTATGTCTATATTCCTTTGGGCGGAAATCGCAAGGGCGTTATGCGTACAGTTATAAATCTTTTAATAGTTTGGTTTTTAACAGGCTTCTGGCACGGAGCCTCTTGGAATTTTATATTGTGGGGTCTCTATTTTTTTGTTTTCTTAATAATAGAAAAATTTTTACTCTTGAAATTTGTGCAAAAACATAAAGCTGTGGGCGTGGTTTATTTATTGATAGTAGTCTATTTCGGATGGATACTTTTTCGATTTGAAACTATTAACGATATTGGCCGTGTATTTAAGGGGATTTTCGGTTTCGGAACAAATACATTTTGGAATGTCGAAACCTCGGCGGCAATAGTACCTTATTTGGCAATACTGATATTCAGTATTCTAGCTTCAACGCCGATTTTTAAAATTATAGGTAAAAAACTTTATTCGCTTTCTTTTGAATATGGTGCGGTAACTGTTATTTATACTATAGGTCGGATACTTATTCCTGTTATTTTATTAATTCTTTCAACTGCCGCTTTAGCGACAGACAGTTACAATCCGTTTTTATATTTTAGATTTTAAGTAAGGGGACAGTCGGGTGAAAAAAGAAAAAAGCCTCCCGAAAGAAGAGGAAATATCTGAAAAAAAGATAATGAAAATTTTAAGACTTCACCATATAATTGATATAAATATGGTAAGAGTATTTTTCGTTGTGTTTTTCCTTATAGCGTTAATCGCAGTGTTGCCCGGTATTCGTCCTCAATATTCAGAAAGTGAGAAACGAAATCTTGCAAAATTTCCTAAGTTTTCATTTAATTCTCTGCTGAGTGGCGATTATTTTGATGATATAAATGTTTGGTTTGCAGATACATTCCCTTTCAGAGATCAGCTGGTAAGCTTCAACTCGTATTTAAGCGGTGTTCTTGACAGAGGAAACGTTGAAGTTCACGGTGAAATTAAGGAGGGTGATGAAATTCCTGATGTTGTATCTGGGGGAGATACAACAGTTACTCCGCCAATAACCGAGCCACCGACAATTGAGGAACCAAAGGGTCCTGCTGTTGAAAAATTAAGTGCAATTATTGTTATAGATAATGCGGCTTATGAGTATTACAATTTCAATGAGAAGATTTCACAAGCCTATGCTGCACATATAAATCGTGCGGCAATGATTCTTAAGGATAAAGCAACTGTTTACGATATAATCGTGCCTACATCTATGGGCATCACAGCCCCAAAGGATATTGTTGCTGATGTAAATACATCGGACCAAGCCAAAGCCATAGAATATATGTATTCTCTTATGTCAACTGACGTTAAAAAAGTTAATGTTTTTAATACACTAAGATCTAATAAGGATGAGTACATTTATTTTCGTACCGATCATCACTGGACTGCACTCGGTGCATATTATGCATACTGTAATTTTATGGGTATTAAAGGTCAGGGAGCAGCAACACTGGATAGATTTACACAACGTCAGTTTCCCGGCTATTTAGGCTCTTTTTATGCGGCATCAAACAAATCTCCAAAACTTGCAGAAACTCCGGATATCGTTTATGCCTATGAGCCAAAGTATAATTCAATGACCCTTTATTATGAGGACGGAACCGTCAAGGAAACAACAATTATTTCCGACGGAAACTCATTGAGTACCTCTAGCAAATATCTTTCCTTTATTCATGGAGATAAACCGCTTTGTGTAATGAAAAATCCCGATATTACAGACGGTTCTGCTTGTATCGTTGTTAAAGAGTCGTTTGGTAACGCTTTTGTTCCGTATTTGACAGAAAATTATGGTACAGTGTATGTCGTGGATTATCGCTATTTTTCAAAGATAGATAATCGAACATTATCAAAATTGGTAGACGATACAAAAGCCCAGGATGTAATATTTGTAAACAATATATCTGCAACACGTAATAATTCGTTGGTGAGTGCCATCGGGAGCTTGGTAGGGGAGATGCCCTAAAGAAAACTGGTACTAGCAAAAAAACAGTGGTCTCGCTTTTTGCGTGAGAACACTGTTTTTTGACTTGACAAACCATAAAAAATTCAATATAATACATTAAGTTAAATAAATGATACGGAGATGTATCGAAGTGGTCGTAACGAGAACGATTCGAAATCGTTTTGTCGGTGATGAGCCGGCACGTGGGTTCGAATCCCACCATCTCCGCCATTCAAAAAAGGTCACTTTTGTCTACCGGACAAAAGTGACCTTTTTGAATTAATTATATTTTACCGATATTTCTGTGCTTGTAACAGGAACATTTCAGAATACTTGCCCTTTTTTTGCATAAGTTCCGAATGAGTGCCTTCTTCAATTATTTGTCCGTTTTCGAGCATATAAATTTTGTCGGCTATTTTAGTTGTCGAAAGACGATGGGATATAAATATGATGGTTCTGTCCTTAGCGAGTTCGGTTATGGTGTGGTTGAGAGTGTATTCTGAAAGCGGGTCTAAAGCAGAGCTGGGCTCATCAAGGATAAGAAGCTTTGCGTCACTGTAAAGTGCTCTTGATATGGCAATTTTTTGCGATTCACCGCCCGAAAAATTAACGCCTTCGGCATCAAATTCTTTTGTTAAGAGAGTATCCATTTTATTGGACAATTTATTATAAATGGGTGTAAAACCTGTAAGAGAGAGTATGTTTTCAGCTTTTTCTCTATCTAAGGGTGTGTCATCCATACAAATGTTTTCTCCGAGTGTTGCTGCCATGATCTGAAAATCCTGAAAAAGTGTACTGATAGAGTCACGATAGTCGCCTAAGGGATATTTTTTAATGTTATGTTCGCCCAATTTAATTTCTCCGCTTGATGGGTCATAGAGTCTCATGATCAGTTTAACAAGTGTGGATTTCCCGGAACCGTTATAACCCACTATAGCGATTTTACTGCCTTTGGGAATGCTAAGATTTATGTTTTTGAGTACTTGCTTCTCGCTTCCCGGATAACTAAAAGAAACGTTCTCGAGCAATATATCGAAGTTTTCAGGGAGTTTTTCCTTTCCTTCATCCAAAATATTGTTTTTGGTGTTCAGGAAATGACGCATTTTCTCAATATAAAGTCCGGTTCTTTGGATTTCCGGTAAAACGTTAGCAAGGTTCGTAAGTGAATTGGACATACTATTTATGGCGTTATGTAACGATACAACCACTCCAAGCGTTTGTATGGTACCTAAGAAGAAATAGCAGTATAGCAACCATATAAGATAGAGGTTTAAAATGGCGGTAGTTATAGAGTAGTATGTTTGTGTTAGGAAAACTAAAGTCTTGCTGTGCTTTTTGACGACTTTTGACATATTTTTATTTGAGTCTTCAAAGTCATCGAAGAGCAAATCCTTAATATTGCTTAGTCTGATATCTTTTGCAAAATCGATGAGATAAAAAACTCGGTTTATATAGTCACGTTTCCTCTGAAAAGGCTTTTTTTCCTCTTCCATTTTTATCTCTTTTTTGACTGCTATAATGTGAATAACGACACGCAGAAATACACTTATTGCCACTGCAATAACACCAATAGCGTCCTGCGTGGAAATATAAATACCGGTAATCAATGCAGTTACCGACACATAGACTCCCCAATGCACTAAATTAAAAGATAAGATTATCTGTTGGGGAGCATCATTCATAGCCCAAACAAAGTCATTGTAGAATTTGGGGTCATCATAAAATGATAAATCCATTTTAATTGATTTATCATATAACTCTAAGGATAAGTCACGAAGTATCTTTTCTTTTCCCATAATTAGACATTTATGGTTGCCGATTGATTCCAAAAGGAATTTTGCAGTTATAATTATAGCGGCGATGATAATAAATTTCAGCGCATAAGAAAACTCTCTTTTTTCTTCAATGCAGCTTATAAGAAAGGCAAGTAAAAAAACCGATTGAATAAGGTTTTGCAGAGCTTGGAAAATGGCAAATACTACTTTATATATTACAAATTCCGGACTTGCCTTAAATGCCTTTTTATAGCCCCAAAGCATATTGCCAAAGGATTTAAAGAAAATGGCTGTGCTTTTAAACATTTAGCGGCACCTCACCTTCGGTTGAAAGATAACTCTCTGCCTGTTTTTTGAACATATCGGCATATGCACCGTTAAGTTTCATTAAGTCGCAATGAGATCCTTGTTCACACAAACGACTATCCTTTAAAACAAGTATCTCATCTGACAATGCGGCAGCGCAAAGACGATGGGACACGATTATTGAAATTTTGCCTTTTTCGGCACTGCATTTTTTGCATAATTTGAGTATGGTTTCGTACATATTAAATTCGGCAATTGGGTCTAATGCAGAACTGGGTTCATCTAGGATTATTATTGGGTTTTCTTTACAGAAGGCACGTGCAATAGCAACTTTTTGACCCTCACCGCCCGAAAGAATGGCACCTTCGTCGTCAAATTCTTTTGTCAGAATGGTGTCAACGCCGTCTTTAAGGAGGGCAATTCTGTCATATAGGTCACTCTCTTTAAGCGCTTGTAGTGCTATTTGTCTTTCGTGTCTGTTTTTAATTTTACATAATGTAACATTTTCTAAAACGCTTGTTGCAAAAAGAGCAAAATCTTGAAAGGCGGCTCCGATAAGAAGCCTATAATTATGAATATTATATTCTTTAATATTTATCCCATTAAGAAGTATTTCACCCTCGGTCGGATCATAAAGTCGCATCAGAAGTTTTATCAGAGTGGATTTTCCTGAACCGTTAATACCGACAACCGCAATTGTAGTTCCGCTTTTTAAGGTTAAATTAATGTTTCTTAGAGCATATTTTTCAGAATTTTTGTATTTAAAACTAACATTTTTAAATTCAATTGTTTGGACGGGAAGCTTAACCATAACGCCGTCTTGATCTTCAGGAATATCCGGCTTGTAGGCTAAAAATTCTCTCAAGCTTTCAACAAACATAGCGTCCTCAACAGTTTTATTATATTCAATTCCTATTACTCCGATCATATTTGATGCGGTAGATATAGCGGCGGCAAGAACAATGAAATCCTCCACTCCGATACTTTTTTCGCTCAAAGCAAGATATGATGCCATAATCCACATTCCAAAAAAAGCAAAAACATAGGAAAACATATACCCGGACCAAAGGATAAGGATTTGCTTTTTCATATGCTTTTTTAAAATTTTAATAATGTTTTTAAATGCCCGATCATATATACGTCTCATAACCTTAAAAATGCCTGTCATGCGCATTTCGCCGGAGTATTTTTTTAAATACACGGTTCGGTTGACATATTCATAAATACGTCTGCTATAAGTAGAACCGTTGCGTATTTCAAAAGAATGTTTAGCGCCCATACGGGAGATTAGAAAATGTCCAAGCAATGGCAAAAGTACGAAAGGCAGACAAATGGGCGTTATATCCAGCATCATATAAACTGAAATAAGACAAAAAACAGCGCCACTTATGAAGGTAGAGCTGTTTCTTACAACCGCCAGACCTCTGGTAGCAGCCTCAGAAGTTGCACGGGTGTATTTTTCGTAAAAATCAGGGGTTTCGTAACAGGCGATATCTGCATTTGATGCTTTTTTAAAAAGCAATTTATTGAGCTTCATATGTATTTTTATATTAGCAATAGGAGCCCGTGCGGTATTATACCAATTGAGCCATAAATGTAACAATAAATCAGTAGCCAATACCGCTATTATAAATACAGCGCAGTTTTTAAAGCTTCTTGTAGTATCGTCACGCAAAAGGAATTTCCAAAAAATAACTGTATAAAAGAAACTCGCACCATATCTTGCAAACGAATTTATCAGTTCGCAAATGATTCTGGTGGGAGCGATTTTAAAAATTAAAGCGGTAATAAAAAGGTTGTTTTTTATAAGATGTATTTTTTTGGCATCCTTAGGTTTTGATATCATAATTTTCACCTTTAAAATAAAAAGCCCATAAAGATTATGGGATAGAAAGTGACGATCGGTCCACTTGTATATGTTCCGCCCTGCCGTAGCGGCTTTAAAATAACCTGCAAGTAAAGCAGGTGGGTGTCTGCCGAACGGCTTTGAGCTCCCTTCTTCCGAACTCGGCACCGCCGCGGGAGGTCTGCATACCCACCGTTCGAGATGTGACCCCAAATTATAAAGGTGTAGGGTTATAAAAGCATCGGTTCACGAACAGGGCAGAACGTTAGGCTGATTAGAGTCAAATCGATCAGCCTAAATTTATTTTTCTTCAATTTCGAAAAAGTCTTCGAGTCGATCAACAAAGGCGTCGGCGATGGTTTCATACTCGTCATCGTCTTCGATTTCAAAGTAGTATTCCTCACCGTCTTCTTCGCTCACCTTAACAATAACAAGCTCCCCTGAATCATCCAAAAGTTGCTTGGCGTCATCAAATATTGGTAAAAGTGCCAAATATCTTCCGGTATCGGTTTCAATAGCGTCTAAAACTTCAAAGTTATATTCCTTTCCGCTATCGTCTGTAAGTGATATTAAATCGGGATTATAGTCTTCGTTTTTTATGTTTTCAGCCATTAGAATCATTCTCCTTTGCGGTCATTTTAAAGCATTAATGTATAAAAGTCAACAGGTATTTAAGATTTTTATTTATTTTCAATATCGAGAACTTTTCTAAACTGTGTTTCAAAAAGCTCACGATATATTACGCTGTCTTTCATCAACTGATTGTGGGTACCATTTTCTATTATTTTGCCCTTGCTTAATACCATTATTCTGTCGGCGGCAAGAACTGTTGTCAGACGGTGGGCTATAATAAGACTGGTACGTCCTATCATAAGTTTGTCAAGAGAGTCCTGAATCAGACTTTCCGAAATAGAGTCAAGAGAAGACGTAGCCTCGTCAAGAATAAGAATTTCGGGATCCTTTAAGACCACCCTTGCTATAGAAATTC
Organism: Clostridia bacterium; assembly: GCA_017939855.1. GTDB lineage: Bacteria > Bacillota > Clostridia > Oscillospirales > Acutalibacteraceae > UBA737. Next base: position 16,648 of record JAGAZW010000179.1, read on the forward strand.
GTTGTTTTTCGCCACCTGAAAGTTTAAGACCTCTGTTTCCCACTTGTGTGTGGTAGCCATAGGGTAAAGAAACGATAAAATTATGAATATTTGCAATTTTACAAGCTGCTTCTATTTCATCTTTAGTGGCGTTGTCTTTAGCGTAGAGCAAATTTTCCATAATCGTGCCGTTAAACAGATATGTATCCTGAGAAACCATACCTATATTGGAACGAAGTTCGGTTAAGTCGATGTCTTTTACATTTACTCCCGAAATTCTAACCTCGCCATCTAAAGCATCATAAAGGCGGGGAATGAGGCTAACAACGGTGGACTTACCTGCACCCGAAGGGCCAACAATGGCATACATCTTACCTTTTGGAATCAGAAAATCTACACCTTTAAGTATCTTAGGACCTCTGTCATAGGCAAAGTGCACGTCTTTAAATTCGATGCAACTGTTTTTAAAATCAACGCTCTTGGGGTTTGCAGGGGTGACTATAGAGGATTTTTTATCGAAATATTCAAATATTCTTGAAAAGAGAGCGAGTGACCGGGTAAAATCGACCTGAATATTGAGTATGTTTCTGACCGGCATATTAAGACGGTTTACCAAAGAAACTACAACCGTTATATCTCCTACGGTAAGGTCAGAACTCGTTTTCATTATTATGTATCCGCCGGCAAAGTATATTAGAAGTGGTGTCAGTTGCATAAATAATCCCATAAATACATGGAACCAACTTCCGGTACGTTGTTCTTTAACGGTAATGTCAGTAACGTCCTTATTTATGTTTTTGAATTTATCATATTCCTTTTCTTCTCGGGTGAACAGTTTTACGAGCATTGAACCGCTGACAGAAAGAGTTTCATCTATATGCTGATTTAGCATATCGTTCTTTTCTTGGGATTTTGTGAGCAAAGTCCAACGTTTTTTGCCGACAAGCCGTGTGGGTAGGATAAGAATAGGAATAATAGCAATTCCTACAAGAGCTAAGCACCAATTTGTATAAAAAAGGTAGAAAACACTTGATGCAATGGTCAAAATGTTGCTTACAATAGAAGTAAGCGTTCCGGATATTACCGAACTAACACCATTAATATCACTGTTCATTCGAGTAATAATATCCCCTTGCTTCTCTTTAGTGAAGAATTCATGCGACATGTGTTGCAGATGATTGTACATCTGATTTCGCATATCCTTTATTATCATCTGAGAAATCCAGGAATTTATGTATTGCTCTAAAACGCTTATTATTTGTGAAGCAGCGAGTATACCGAATGCCAACACCAGTAGCTCAATCAGTCTTTGCATAGAGCGATTGTCTGAGACTATTTGGTCTACAATTTTACCGGTGACTATTGATGGCATAAGCCCTAAAAACGCCGAAATAGCTAATGCTAAAAACACAAGTAAAAACTGAAAAGAATATGGTTTTAAATACCTTAAGATTCTTTTTATTAAACTCCAGCTTATTTTTGGTTTGTTTCGTTTTTCTTCTTCTGTCAGGAAGCTTCTGGGTCCTCTATGTCCGCCCATACCGGGTGCAGGTCCCATAGGAGGTCGCATTTTTATCACTCCTTTATAGGTGTTATCTCTCCAAACCCTTAACAAATCTATTATACTATAAAGTGATAATAATTACAATAAAAAAGAAAATTATTTATTTTCAATAAAAATTATAAA
>JAGAZW010000018.1 GCA_017939855.1 Clostridia bacterium
GGGTATGAAGATGAATCGGTACCTTTACACTTTCCTTAAGACGCTTAACCAAAGAATAGGCATCATACGGAAGCAACAGATTTGCCATGTCCTTAATGCAAATTACATCTGCTCCCATTTTTTCCAACCTTTTTGCAAGGTCCACAAAGTAATCCTCATTATGAACGGGGCTTTGTGTATAGCTTAAAGCCACCTCTGCGATACCGCCATATTTTTTACAGCTTTTAAGGGCTTGCTCGATATTTCTTACATCGTTAAGTGCGTCAAAAATACGGATAACATCGATACCGTTTTCAATAGACTTTTTAACGAACATATCCACAACGTCATCGGCGTAGTGTTTATATCCCAAAAGGTTCTGACCACGAAGCAACATCTGAAGCTTTGTGTTGGGCATATGCTTTTTGATGGTGCGAAGTCTTTCCCAAGGGTCTTCGTTTAAAAAACGCATACAAGCGTCAAAGGTGGCTCCTCCCCAACACTCAACCGACCAATATCCAATTTTGTCGAGCTTTTCAAGAGCCGGTATCATATCCTCAATCCTCATTCTTGTTGCCGCTTGAGATTGGTGAGCATCACGAAGAATGGTATCGGTTATAAACAATTTGTTTTTAGTCATTTTTTACTCCTAAAATATTTTAAAAAGAAATTTCAATATTTTACTATCAAATTATAAGGATTTAATCCTTTAAAGGCTTCATATTGAGTCTCCCTTGTTAAAGGGAGGGGCCCGCAAAGTGGTAGAGGGATTTTAACCGAACATAGCAATGAGTGCGCCGGCAGCGATTGCCGAGCCAATAACTCCCGCTACATTGGGTCCCATAGCGTGCATAAGCAAGAAGTTTGAAGGGTTCTCCTTCTGGCCTACCATCTGGGACACTCTCGCCGCCATAGGAACTGCCGAAACACCGGCAGAGCCGATAAGGGGATTCATCTTATTTCTGGTAAAGAGGTTCATAAACTTACAGAGCAATACACCGCCCGCACTACCGCAACCGAAGGCTACTATACCTAACGCAATAATAAAGAGGGTTTGCTTGTTTAAAAAGACGTCTGCAACGGCGGTAGCCCCAACAGAAACACCTAAGAATATTGTAACGATATTCATAAGCTCGTTTTGAGCCGTCTTGCAAAGACGCTCTGCAACGCCGGATTCCTTCCAAAGATTTCCAAGCATCAAGCAACCCACAAGAGGTGTTGCAGAAGGAACAAGAAGTGCTACAAATATTGTAACAACTATCGGGAATATAATTTTTTCGGTCTTTGAAACCTGACGCAGAGGTTTCATAACTATCTGACGCTCTTTTTTGGTGGTAAGCAGCTTCATAATGGGTGGCTGGATAACCGGCACGAGCGCCATATATGAGTATGCGGCAACGGCGATCGGTCCTAAAAGGTCGGGAGCGAGTTTTGAAGTAACATAAATTGCGGTAGGCCCGTCGGCTCCGCCGATAATACCAATAGAGGAGGCTTCAAGTCCGTTAAAGCCTAAATAAATAGCCCCAATAAAGGTTAGGAAAATTCCTAGCTGCGCTGCAGCGCCCAAAAGCAAAGACTTAGGATTCGAAATAAGCGGACCAAAGTCGGTCATAGCACCTATTCCAACAAATATAAGACAAGGGTATATACAGGTCTTTACACCTATATATAAATAGTCAAGAAGCTGACCGTTTGCAAGAATGTATCCGTAGCTATGATAGTTCTCGCTTCCCTCTTTCATAAATTCATTCCATAAATCCTGATTGTAAAGATTTGCGCCGGGAAGGTTGGTAAGCAGTATACCAAAGGCGATACCTGTTAACAACAACGGCTCAAACTGTTTCTTTATGGCAAGCCATAGCAGCACCAAAGAAATTGCAATCATAACAAGATATTTCCAACCGCCGTCAACAAAATCTCCGAATAGCTGATAAAATCCTGTTTGTTGCAGGAAGTTTATAATTCTATCTAACATATTCCGTCACCTTAACCGATAACGCAAAGAACAGCGCCGGTTTCAACAGATGCACCTGCGTTCACATTAACACTTGTTACGGTTCCGTCACAAGGTGCCATTATTTCGTTTTCCATCTTCATAGCTTCGAGTATTAAAAGAACGTCGCCCTTCTTAACAGCCTGTCCTTCCTTTACATTTACAGAAAGGATGTTGCCGGGCATAGGGCTTGTTACGGTCTCACCACCTGCTGCAGCGGGTGCTGTTGCGGGTACTGCCGGGGCGGCTGCGGGAGCAGTTGTAGGAGCTGCAGCAACGTCAGCAGCATCAATAACCTCAAGTTCAATTTCATAAGCGGTACCGTTTACGGTTACTTTATACTTTTTCATTTTTCTATACCTCACAAATTTTAAAATTTAACTATATTCTCTTAAAAGAACGAACACGTATAGCCGATACATCGGTACCGAGTTCCTCCGCAGCAGTAGCACAAACCGCCGCAATAATTTCTTCACGGTTTTGTATGGGAGCAGCCGCTACAACAGGTTTTGCAGCAGATTCTTCTTGCTTCTCTTTTCCCTTTTTTACTCCGCAGCAAAGGCTCATTATTTTGCAGATAATAACGATACATATAAGACCTACAAAAACCGTACCTATTCCCACAACTACAACTTCTAGCTTTCCTGGCTCGGATACCTTTTGAGCCACATTCATAACCGAATTAACATCAAGGTTTCCCAACATTCTTCCTAGCACCTCCCAAATTTGGAAATAATATCTATATAAAGTAAACTCACACATTAGTTTGCCTTATATTCCCCCGATTATAATCACTCATTTCAGATAATTCACTTTATTGTAACATTTTATTTTAACTATTGCAAGATGGTTTTTGGAATATTTTGTTAAGCTTATAACAAATAAGACAAATCACCAAATCTTTCTCACACTTACTTCCTCTAAACAATAGTATAATATAGGGACTTTCACAGCAAAGACAGAAAATTTCTCTTTCAAAAAACAAAAGGAGATTATATATGGAAAACAATATGCCATCCATCGAAAGTTCAAACGATATTCTCACAATGGCGTTTGTGAACATGCAACCTTTGGACACTGTTTACAGTCTTTCCGAGGCTCTGCGTCGAGGCACCCTCTTTCCCGATATAGACAAACCCTTTTTAGCAGGAGGTAAGACCCATGAACGATAAACAGAAGCTTTTTAAGAAAATTCTTGAATTGGACTTTGCTCTACACGAGTTGAATCTTTTCTTGGATACCCATCCTGATAACGAAAAGGCTCTGAGACTTTTAGGGGACTACCGCAGTATGAGGAAATCGGCGGTAGAGGAATACGAAAATCGCTTCGGCAGACTCATAATTATGCCTTGTGACGCACCCACTACAAAACCTTGGCAATGGATAAACGGTCCCTGGCCTTGGGAAATAGGATTCGGGGGGGAATAAATTATGTGGCAATATCAAAAGAAACTTCAATACCCTGTAAAAATTAAAAACCCCAACCCCAAATACGCACAGATAATAATATCTCAGTACGGAGGTCCGGATGGTGAGCTCGGTGCCTCTATGCGCTATCTGACACAACGGTATTCTATGCCCTATGACGATGTCAAAGGTATCCTTACCGATATCGGCACGGAAGAATTAGCTCATCTTGAGATGATTTGTGCTATGGTTCACCAGCTCACACGAAATCTTACTCCCGAAGAAATAAAAGCTTCCGGATTTGATAAATACTTTGTGGATCACACCGCTGCTGTATATCCGATTGCGGCTTCAGCATTACCTTGGAGAGCCGAGTATATACAAGCCAAGGGTGACATTATCGCAGATCTTCACGAGGATCTTGCCGCAGAACAAAAAGCAAGGGTAACCTATGACAACCTTATTCGTCTTATAGATGACCCCGATATACTCGATCCGCTTAAATTCCTGCGCCAAAGAGAAATCACACACTATCAACGTTTCGGTGAATCGCTCCGCCGCACGACCGATAGACTAAACTCTAAAAACTTCTACGCCTGCAATCCCAGTTTTGATAAAAACTGCGGCAAAAATTGATTGCTTTTCACCTTCCTTTGCACAAGGAAGGTGATTTTTTATTTTTTCTCTTTATTCCCCTTGCAACTCTTTCCTTTTTTTGTTATAATCTTTTTGGTTATTTGTAATTATTATACTGCTTTTAATAAGGAGATAGCAATGGCACGAATAGGTTTTGACAATGACCGATATATTGAGTTGCAGTCCCAGAAAATCAGAGACCGTATCGATATGTTCGGCGATAAACTTTATATGGAATTTGGCGGGAAACTTTTCGATGATTTCCACGCTTCTCGTGTGCTTCCGGGTTTTGAGCCCGATTCGAAGGTGAAGATGCTGCTTAATCTTAAAGATGTCGCAGAAATAGTTATAGTTATAAATGCCGATGCCATTGAAAAAAACAAACGTCGTGGCGACCTTGGTATCACCTACGACCTTGATACTCTACGCCTGATAGATGCCTTTCGAGGCATAGGTCTTTATGTGGGCAGTGTTGTTATAACAAGATACACAAATCAATCCTTGGCTCGTGCCTTTGAAAAGCGTCTTACAGGACTTGGTATTCGTGTCTACCGCCACTATCCGATTGAAGACTACCCTGCTAACATCCCTCTTATTGTAAGCGAGGACGGATTCGGAAAAAATGACTATATAGAAACCTCGAGAAAACTTGTTGTTGTCACAGCTCCCGGTCCCGGAAGCGGCAAAATGGCAACCTGTCTTTCTCAGCTTTACCACGAGCATAAGCGTGGAATTAAAGCAGGTTATGCAAAGTTTGAAACCTTCCCCATTTGGAACATCCCCTTAAAGCACCCTGTAAATCTCGCTTATGAGGCCGCCACCGCAGACCTTAACGATGTTAATATGATAGACCCCTTCCATTTAGAAGCCTACGGAGAAACCGCCGTTAACTATAATCGAGATATCGAAATTTTCCCTGTACTCAACGCTATGATGGAGAAAATTTTAGGAAACTCCCCTTATAAAAGTCCCACAGATATGGGCGTTAATATGGTGGGTTGTGCTATTTGCGATGACAATGCAGTTAAAGCTGCTGCAAACCAAGAGGTTATAAGAAGATACTATTCTGCTATGTGCTCTGTCCGTCAGGGAATGGGTGAAGCCGCAGAAATCGGAAAGATTGAACTTCTTATGAATCAGATGCACATTTCTTCTACCGACCGCCCCGTTGTTGCGGCTGCGCTCGAAAAGGCAGAAATGTCTTCCGGTCCTGCTACGGCAATTCAGCTTGATAAC
>JAGAZW010000180.1 GCA_017939855.1 Clostridia bacterium
ACTGCTTCATTTGCCTGAGTCTCTATTTCTTCAATCTGCTGTCTTGTAAAAACAATGTCGAAATCAACCGTTGCAAAATCGTCCGAAAGATGAAACCCGACATTTTGAGCGCCAAAAAGCTTGTTAGCTATTCCGGAAACAATATGCTCCCCTGTATGATTTTGCATAAAGGAAAAACGGCGACTAAAATCTATTTTGCAATTAAATGTTTCTCCTGGTTTAAGACATTTATCACAATAATGATATATAATACCCTGCTCATCTATCTGAACATCAAAAACTACTGATTCACCAATTTTTCCGATATCACTCGACTGACCACCTGCCTCAGGGAAAAAAGCAGTTTTGTCTAAAATTACCTTATAACCTTTTTGTGATTCTATACAGGATATAACTGTTGCAGAAAAATCTTTTATATATGCATCATAATAGTATAGTTTTTCAGTTGTCATCCCAGCTTCTCCTGAATAATGTGTGCCGCTTTATATATATCGCCGCCGCCCATAGTTATGACTAAATCACCTTTTTGGGCAATCTTTATAACATAATCAGCGATATTTTCAAAGCCGGTTATGACAATAGCGTCGGTAAGATTGTTTGCTATATCTTCCGAATGGATACCATATGTGTTAATCTCTCTCGAACCCATAATCGGTGTCATAATGACTTTATCTGCTATAGAAAGAGATTTTATAAAATCATTTTTCAGCAACGCCGTACGTGAGTATGTGAAGGGCTGAAAAACGGCTATAACTCTATCATAATCCAATTCCTTTGCGGCTTTGAGCGTAGCTTCTATTTCGGTGGGGTGATGAGCATAGTCATCTGCAAGTGTAAAACCATATTGGCCGAGAAATTCGAATCTTCTTCCAGCGCCCGTAAATTTCGCAATGGCATCTGCAATACCACTTGGGCTAACGCCCATTTCATAGCAAACAGCAAAAGACGCTATCCCGTTTAAAACGTTATGAATGCCGGGCACGTGCATCTCAACACGTGTGATTTTTTCACCGTTTTTTATAACATCAAAACAAAATCCAAACTTGCCTTTTGAAATGTTTTGAGCTGAATAATCATTTCTACTGTTAAACCCAAAGGTAATAACTTTGGCATTAATACCGTCTGCTGCCTTCAAAACCAGTTCGTCATCACCGTTGATGTATGCTGTTTTTGACATGGCAATAAACTTGCGAAAAGAATTAACAAGATTATCCATCGTTTTAAAATAATCAAGATGGTCATTATCAATATTGAGCAACACCGAAACATCGGGTGACATCTGTAAAAACGTATCAACAAATTCGCAAGCTTCACAAACAAGTGTCTCGGAAGAACCGGTAATGCCGTTTGAATTTATAAGCGGAAGTCTGCCGCCGATTACCGCATTGGGTTCTCTCTTGTTTAATATAAGAATTTGTGTTATCATAGATGTAACGGTAGTTTTACCATGTGTTCCGCAGACACCTATGACATTTTCATATTTACGAGTAAGTGCACCTAAAAGATGCGATCTTTCCATTATGGGAATGCCAAGCGCTTTAGCCTCAACAAGTTCTGGATTATCCTCTGAAATTGCAGCTGAATAAACAACAAGTTGAGCACCCTCAATATTTTTAGCATTATGACCC
>JAGAZW010000019.1 GCA_017939855.1 Clostridia bacterium
CTTAAAAAATGAATAATTGATTTGAAGTTTTATTTCTGTTATAATACTTAAAAAGAAGGAGAGAGTATGATTGCCGTGAAAACGGATATATCATATATATCCAAAATAAAGTTTAATAAAAATTGTTCGGGAGGCGGCTAAATGGGACTAATTGAGATTGTTGCTCAGTTTATCGGAATTATAGCTATGGTATTTAATATACTGTCTTATCAGGGTAAAAAACAAAGTACGGTAATATTTTTACAGCTTTTCGGTGGTGCCTTCTTCGCAGTCAATTTCTTAATGCTTGGTGCTAGTGTAGGAGGGCTCCTTAATATAATCGCCACTATTCGAGCAATAATATTTCTTTATAAAGATAAACTTAAGGCCGACCGAACACCTTGGTTTGTAGCGTTTATTACTTCTTACATATCAGTATACATTTTAAGTTTTACAGTCTTTAGCAAGGAACCGACTACTTTTAACCTGATAATAGAGATATTGCCCGTTATCGGTATGTTAGCACTTAATATAGGTTTCAGGCTCAAAAATGCTTCGGATGTCAGAAAGTGCGGACTCGTGAGCTCGTCAGCATGGCTCATATATAATATTGTGGTAGGCTCTTGGGGCGCGATAATCTGCTAAATACTCACTTTAATATCAATATTTGTCGGAATATTACGACATGATAAAAGAAAGAACGACTAAGATACGATCTCTAGGAGACTAAATTTGAAAGTATTATATTAGTTTGTAACAATAATATTTATGTGGTATAATACTATCGTATATGAGGTGATTATATGAAGATCTATGCGAGTATAGACGAGCTAATTGGCTCAACACCGATTCTAGAACTTAAGAATATTGAAGAAGAATATAGTTTAACTGCGCAGCTTTTGGCAAAACTAGAGTTTTTTAATCCGTCGGGGAGCGTTAAGGATAGGGTTGCAAAATCGATGATTGACGATGCAGAACGAAAAGGATTAATAAAACCGGGTGCTGCTATCATTGAGCCCACAAGTGGAAATACAGGCATCGGTCTTGCAATGGTTGGAGTTTTAAGAGGTTATAGGGTGATACTCATAATGCCGGACACTATGAGTATTGAGCGTAGAAAGATACTCTCAGCTTACGGTGCCGAAATAGTTTTGACCGATGGAAATCTTGGTATGTCAGGTGCTATAAAAAAGGCAGAAGAACTTCATAAAGAAATTGAAGGCAGTTATCTTACCGGACAGTTTGTAAATTCTGCTAACCGCAAGTCTCACTTTGAAACAACCGGTCCTGAAATCTGGGAAGACACTGATGGAACGGTAGATATAATTGTTGCAGGCGTTGGTACAGGAGGTACTATTACTGGTGTTGGCGAATATCTTAAATTGAAAAATCCAAATATAAAGATATTTGCGGTTGAGCCCGAATCTTCGCCGTATCTCTCCAAAGGGGTTTCGGGTGCGCATGCAATTCAGGGTATAGGTGCGGGATTTATACCCGAAGTGCTCAACACAAACATTTACGACGAAATAATAACAGTGTCGAATGAAGATGCCTATGAGATGGGAAGAAATTTGGCAAGTAAAGAGGGAATACTTGTTGGTATTAGTTCAGGAGCCGCTGTTTTTGCTGCACTGGATATTGCAAAAAGGGCAGAGAATATAGGAAAAAAAATAGTGGTGCTTTTGCCTGATACGGGTTCAAGGTATCTATCAACTGCTATGTTTGAATAAATTTTTTGTACTATGTAAAATAACGAAATATAATTAGTTTGTATGTTTTTGTTTGACAGAAGGAAGTGAAAAAAATGAGCAGAATAATTTCAAGAATAGCCGACTTTTTTCGTGAAACCGATAAATTGTTGCTTTCGGTGTGTATTATTGCTTCCTTGTTCGGTTGCTGTGCAGTTTACAGCTCAACACGGTATCTCGATACTTTAAGACCTTTTACAGTTCAGTTGTTTTGTTTACTGATGGGCATAGTAGCTGCAATTATAATTTCTGCATTCGATTTTGAGACCTTCTTAAACCGATGGTATCTGGCAGCTGCAGTAGGTCTAATACCTGTTATTTTAACCTTTTTTATCGGGTTTGCTCCCGATGGTACTGATGATAAAGCCTGGCTCGACTTAGGGTTTACAACATTCCAACCCTCTGAGCTTTTAAAAATTTGCTTTATTATAACCTTTTCGGCGCATTTAAGTAGGGTTCAGTCAAGTATTAATAAATTTAAAACTTTGTTACTCGTATGTCTTCATGGTGCACTACCTATAATTCTTATTCATTTTCAGGGCGACGATGGTACGGCTCTTGTTTTTGCAGTTATGGTATTATGTATGATGTGGGCAGCAGGTGTTTCCTGGAAATACTTTGTTTCTGCTTTTACTACAGTAGCAATTGCTTCGCCGCTTATATATTTCTTTGTTATGAACGACGATCAGCGAACTCGTATTATTAATATGTTCGATATTGAAGCTGATATACAGGGAGCAACCTATCAGCAATATATGGGTAGAATGGCACTTGCTAACGGTGGAATTACCGGCAGAGGATTTTTACGAGGACCCTTAACACAACATTTGAACGGGTATGTTCCCGAAGCGCAAAACGACTTTATTTTCGTAAGTATTGGTGAAGAACTGGGTCTTATTGGATGTTTTCTTGTAATTATACTCCTTGCAATAATTTGTTACCGTTCAATACATGTGGCTCGTATTTGCCGTAAAAACAGCGGTAAACTTATTTGTGTTGGCTTTTTCGGTATGATATTTGCTCAAATGATTATAAATATCGGAATGTGTTTGGCAGTACTTCCGGTTATCGGTGTTACCTTGCCGTTTTTCAGTGCAGGCGGTACATCGTTATTATGTATCTTTTTAGGTGTTGGTTTGGTGCTTAATGTGTATATGCATCGAAATACTCGAACAATCTATTTGCACGATTAAAAATCCTGCTGAACATTACTGTTCAGCAGGATTTTTTATCTATCTTTTAGCTTTGTGTAATTTTGATTCTCTTTTACATTTATATACGCCGGCCGTATAATTTTACCTTTTGATTGAATCTCTTCAATTCTATGAGCACTCCAACCTGCGATTCTTGAAATTGCAAAAATTGGGGTAAAGAGTTCGCAGGGGATACCCAGCATTTTATAAATAAGTCCGGTATAGAAATCTACGTTTGCGCTTACTCCTTTGTACATTTTGCGTTTTTCAGCAATAATATCGGGCGCAAGTCGTGCGACGGTCTCATAAAGCTCGTATTCTTCTTGATATCCTTTTTCAATAGAGAGTTCTTTTGCAAAATGCATTAAGATGTCAGCTCTAGGGTCGGAGAGGGAATATACTGCATGTCCCATACCGTAAATAAGCCCCGCATTGTCAAAAGCTTTTTTATCAAGTAAAGAACAAAGGTAGTCTTTAATTGCATTTTCACTTTTAGTATTAACATTAGCCTTCATATCATCAAACATTTTAACAACTTTAATATTAGCTCCACCGTGTCGAGGACCCTTTAGTGAGCCTAAAGCTGCCGAAACAGAAGAATAGGTGTCGGTACCAGAGGATGTTACAACGTGTGTTGTGAAGGTGGAATTGTTGCCGCCGCTATGTTCGGCATGGAGAACAAACGATAAATCTAAAATTCTGGCTTCAAGTGGAGTATATTGACCGTCTTCTCTTAAAATATGAAGAAAGTTTTCTGCTGTAGATAAATTTTTATCTGAATGATGTATAAATAAACTTTTATCATTATGATAATGCTGGTAAGAATGATAGCTGTATGCCGACAGCAAAGGGAAGACTGATATTAAAAATAAGCTTTGCCGTAATACGTTTGCAGTTGAAATATCGTCCGGGTTATAATCATATGAATAAAGTGCGAGAACACATCTGGACAGAATATTCATCATATCTTTTCCCGGAGCCTTTAGTATCATATCTCTGACAAACGAAGGAGGTAAACTGCGAAATTCTGCTAAGGCTTGAGAAAATTCTTGCAGTTGCTTACTATTTGGGAGTTTTGAGAAAAGAAGGAGATATACGCATTCCTCAAACCCAAAACGTTTTTCATCCCAAAATCCCGATACTAAATCACGGATATTTATCCCTCTGTATTTTAAAACACCGTCACAGGGAGTCTCACTACCGTCGGGATTTGTAATTTTAGCGGTTATAGAAGAAATTTCTGTAAGTCCTGTTATAACACCATTGCCGTTAACATCACGCAGACCTCTTTTTACATCGTGTTGAGCATACATTTGCGGCTGGATGCTATGGTTATTGTCAGAAAGTTTTGCAAGATCTTCAATATAGGGGGTAGATTCCAAATACGATACTTTCATTTTTAACTCCTAAAATTTTATCTGCATCTATTTTACCATTTTTGGAACTTTGCGTCAATAATTATGATAATTTTTCAATAAATGTTAACATTTTACTGTATTGACAAAAAATATGATATAGGTTAGAATCATATTAAATAATTTAAAGGGGAATAATTATGGCAAGAATTTCACCATCGGTTTTATCAGCCGATTTTTTAACATTTAAAGATGATATAAAGGAATTTGAAGCAGCGGGTGTTGATATGCTTCATATAGATGTAATGGACGGTATTTTTGTTCCAAATATTTCTTTTGGTAATCCGCTTATTAAGTCTATTAAGAAGCATACAAACATCCCTTTAGATGTTCATCTTATGATCGACAGACCACATAGATATATTGACGAATTTGCAAAGTATGCAGATTATCTTGGATTTCATTATGAAGCAGGCTCAGATAATGTCGAAACATTAAAGAGAATCAGGGAGCTTGGTTGTAAATCGTGCATTACAATTAAACCTGCTACACCTCCAGAGAGCATTTATGACCTACTTGACTTATGTGATATGGTACTTGTTATGTCGGTTGAACCGGGCTTTGGCGGACAGAAGTTTTTACCATCTGCATTAGAAAAGCTTTCAAAGCTTCGTGCTGAGTGTCAAAGAAGAAATCTGGATATTGAGCTTGAGGTTGACGGCGGGATAAATAACGAAACGGCACCCCTGGCAGTTGATGCCGGAGCTACCGTTTTAGTTGCAGGAAGCTATGTCTTTTCAGCTGAAGATATCTCTGCGAAGATTCAAGAAATAAAAAATCTTTAATTAAATATTTTTCCTAATCTATTTACGGCATCTCCTAAACATAAGGGGGTGCCGTATTCTTCTATGTAGCCGAGGGGAGTTTTATTGCTAGAAATATTTTTACAATATTCCTCAAGAAAAGTATTTGGAACAAAGGAATATAATATAAGATTGTATTCGCTATCAATTAGGTATAAATCACTCTTTTTAATATTAAGATTACTGTTGTATAAAGCAAGAATACATTTTATCATATCCTCACTTGTTTTAAAAGAGGCTACATTGTAGCTTATCGACATTCTTTTGTATCTTTTAGGAGCCGTTGCGTAAATTTTGGTAAGTATTATTGAACAACCCGAAAATTCTTGTTTTACCTCTATAAGCAAACGCTCACTGTCAAGAGAAAAACTTTTATTTTTAATAGCTGTGTTCAGTAGCATATCAAGCATATGTTTAGAATAAGGGTTATTATAATCGAGATTGTCGTATCCACCGAAAAGCGAAGATATTTCTTCATCGGTAAGGCTAATTTTGATTTTGTTTTTATTGATAGCATTGATGTCCATTATGTTGCCTCCCGATATTATATATCATAGCATTTTTTATATATGCTTTCAACAGGATAAAAAAGTATAAAAAGTATATAATTGCCAATACTTCATATAAGAAAATTTTGAGGTGAAATATGCATCAGAAGAACACATCAAAAAAGATATTTTTAAAGGCTATGTTGCTAACCGTTTGTGCAGTATTTCTGATTTTAATTGGTTATCTGGGCGCCGGATATTTGTTTGGCGATTTCTAATAAAATCGTCCCGATGACTCGGGACGATTTTATTTTAGTCTTCGCTGCAAAGGGAACAAGAACCGTTGTTTGTGTTGCGTGGAGGGAAGAAGTCATCTGTTGGAAATTTGATTCTGCGGAAAACATCGCACGGACGGTCGGTAGAATCCTCACATTGCTTTTCGGGTATGCAGAAATCGTAAACGGGAATAAGCATTTGAACATTTCGTATGAGCTGAACAATGGTGAAAAGACCGATTGTAGCATAAACGGTTGGAGTTCCTGGTTCGAGATTAGTTTCAATCTCACCGCCTAAGTATTCACTGATTTGTTTAGGAATATATCTTACATTTTCATAGCAATCCCTTATTTTGCCGATTCTTGCGGTGAGTACTATTGGATCAACGCTTTGCACGACGCATTTTGGCGCAGTATTTACTGATTGTGTATCACTTGAACTACAGTTATCGCCGGCAAGACTTGAAAATACCTGCACATTACCGTCACTTCCATAGAGAATAACCTTTTTTGAAAATGCTGAAATACCGTTAACAGAAGTGGGGCAACTGTTGGGTGAGGTGAAGACATCGAAGTTCATAAGGAAGAAAAAGGTTAGGTCGCAAGAATAAAAACCTTTGTTGAAGCTTACGGGTTCAACATCAATAAAAACATTAAGTATTTCTGCCGATTTGAGTCGCACACTGATTGCCTGATTAATACAGTTTTGGGCATCTTTAGTGAAGAAACAACGCAAATCTTCAAGGCAGTCACGGTCGCAGCAGGAATCGTATACCCTGCCTGCGTCGATACAAACAGCCTCTTTAAAATTGCCGGTACCGAGTTCGCAGTTATTTGTTTCGGACATAGTATTACCTCCTAAAAGTTTTGAAGCCTGACTTCATTACATAATATGGTTTTTTTTCAATATGGTGAAAAAAATAATTTTTTATATGAAAAACATTAGGATTAAAGCTTGTTTGGGGGTATTTAATTTGACAATAAAGTTAATATGCTTTATAATATATACTTTATAAGAATTGTTGTCAGGGGACGAAGGAAAAATGGAAAAAAGAATTGAAAACTTAAGGAATATAGCTATAATTGCCCACGTAGATCACGGCAAAACAACTCTTGTCGATCAGCTTTTAAAACAAAGTGGAACTTTTCGTGAGAATGAGGCTGTTAATGAGCGTGTTATGGATTCCAATGATTTAGAAAGAGAAAGAGGAATCACGATACTTTCAAAGAATACCAGCATTGTTTATAGGGGCATAAAAATAAATGTTGTTGATACTCCGGGACACGCTGATTTCGGCGGCGAGGTTGAACGAATACTCCAGATGGTCGACGGGGTATTGCTTTTAGTAGACGCATTTGAAGGTTGTATGCCGCAGACAAGATTTGTTCTCAAAAAAGCTCTTGCTTTGGGTAAAAAAGCTGTTGTTGTAATAAATAAAATCGACAGACCAATGTCACGACCTATTGAGGTAGTCGATGAGGTACTAGATTTGTTTATTGAACTAGGAGCCGACGATGATCAAATAGAGTTTCCGGTTATTTTTGCCTCTGGCAGAGCAGGGTATGCAACCTATTCTCCCGATGTGCAGGGTAATGATATGCAACCGCTTTTTGAGGAGATTATTAAAAAAATAGATCCCCCCATGGGAGACGATGAGGCTCCGCTACAAATACTTTTTACCAATATTGAATATGACGATTATCTTGGAAGAATAGGTGTCGGAAGAGTAATCAGAGGCAAGGTAAATGTCGGTCAAAACATTGCGCTTTGCCGTAAAGATGGCACAACCTATAATGTTAAGATTGCTAAATTGTTTATGTATAAGGGACTTAAAAGGGTAGAAGTGGAAAGTGCGGCTGTGGGTGATATAATTCAAGTTGCAGGTATAACTAATCTTGAAATAGGGGAAACCGGTTGCGATGTTGACTGTATCGAAGCATTACCTTTTGTAAAAATCGATGAACCCACTCTTTCAATGAATTTTATGGTTAACAACTCTCCGTTTGCTGGAAAAGACGGAAAATATGTAACTTCCAGAAATCTTCGTGATCGTCTTTTTAAAGAGGTTATGACAAATGTCAGCTTAAGGGTAGAGGAAACTGAAAGCGCCGATACATTCAAGGTTTCTGGTAGAGGAGAGCTGCATCTTTCTATCCTGATTGAAACTATGCGTCGACAAGGCTATGAATTTCAAGTATCACCTCCGTCGGTAATATATAAAAAAGATGCAGACGGAAAACTTTTAGAGCCAATTGAACTTTTAATGATAGAGGTTCCGGAAGAATATGTGGGTACTGTTATGGAACGATTAGGAAAACGCCATGCAGAGCTTCAAAATATGGGCACAAGAGAGGGCGGAACTTCACATCTTGAATTCTTAATTCCGGCACGTGGCCTTTTAGGTTATCGTTCGCAATTTATGACCGATACTAACGGTAATGGTATTATGAACCATATTTTTAACGGATACGAGCCCTACAAGGGAGATATCGAACAGCGTAATACAGGTTCTATTATCGCCCACGAAACAGGTGAAGCTACCGGGTATGGACTTTTTAATACACAAAGCAGGGGCAGACTTTTTATCGGTCCGGGCACTCCGGTTTATGAGGGAATGATTGTAGGTGAAAACCCAAGAAGCGAGGATATAGTGTGTAACGTATGCAAGAAAAAGCAAATGACCAATACTCGTGCTTCAGGTTCCGATGATGCCTTGCGACTTATACCGCACTCAGTTTTGAGCCTAGAGCAGTCATTAGAGTTTATCAGGGATGATGAGCTTGTCGAAATTACACCCGATAATATCAGACTTCGTAAACGTATTCTTAACAAAGAACAACGAATGAAGTTTGAAGCGAAAAATCGTTGATGATGTATATAATACTTGATTTAGAGTGGGATAATTCTTATCTTCCTTCAAAAAACAGATTTATAAATCAGATTCTGCAAATCGGTGCGGTAAAACTCAATAAAGATTTTGAAATACTCGATACTTTCGAAGCTACAATAAAATCTTCTTTTACAAAACGTGTATCGGGAAGATTTTCTAGGCTTACCGGAATTACAAACGAGACTATGCGCTCGGGGATACCGCTTGAAACGGCAGTAAAGGCTTATAACGAATGGATTGGTACGGATACCGTTACTATGACCTGGAGCACCTCGGATTTATTCAGTATTATAGATAATGAAAAACTTTTATTGAATAATTTGCGATTCAAAATTGATAAATACCTTGATCTTCAGTCTTTTATTCAAAACGAAATCAGAATGATGGGTGTTGAGATTACCTCGCAGATATCACTTTTGAATGCAGCAAATATTTTGAAAATAACCGCAGATGAACTTTCGTTGCATAGCGCAAAATATGACAGTCTGCTTTGTGCGGCTTTGTTGAAAAAATGTTATCAAAAAGAGCGTTTTGAAGCTATGATAAAGGATACATCGAATCCGGAATTTTTTGAAAGACTTTGTTTTAAACCGTATTATATTAGTGATATTAAAAGCGGAAATATCAATAAAGAACATATGAAATTTAACTGTGATATTTGCGGTTCAAAGGGAATAAGAAAGAGCAAGTGGAGATATAGAAACAGATGGTTCGTTGCGGATTTTTTCTGTAAAAAGTGTTCAAGAGAATTTTCGGGTAGAGTCTCTTTTAAGAAAACATATGACAACTTAATAGTGAAAAGAAAAATTTGTGAGGTTAAAAAGAAGGAAGAAGGTCAAGATGAAGTGCAATCTGTGTCCTCGCCACTGTAATGCTGAGCGTACCCATACTCAAAATGTCGGAGGCTTTTGCAGCATGCCGCTTGGGGCTGTTGTCGCAAGAGCAGCGTTGCATTTTGGGGAAGAACCGTCAATAAGCGGAAAAAACGGCTCCGGCACGGTTTTTTTTAGCGGTTGTTCACTTTGTTGCGTCTACTGTCAAAATGCGAAAATAAGCCAAGAAAACTACGGGAAAAGCATATCTGTTAATAGACTGGCGGAAATTTTTCGAGAATTAGAGAACCAAGGGGCTCATAACATTAATCTTGTCAGTCCCACACATTACGTACATTCAATAATCGAAGCCTTATCAATATATAAACCTAAAATTCCCGTTGTTTATAATTCAAGCGGCTATGAGGATA
>JAGAZW010000181.1 GCA_017939855.1 Clostridia bacterium
AAACGAAAATCGGGGGAATTGGGTCTGCCCGCCTCGGTATTAATGTTAAAAGTTACAGCACCGAAAAGGAAGTCGAATAAATTTCGGTCATCAGAAATGCTGGAGATGGCATTCCTAGCTATAACGCAGCGGGTTTTTACAAAAATCCCTTTTTCAATAACAAGACTGTCCGCATCCACTCGAATTTTAAAAGCCCAAAGCCGCAAAAAAGCAAATATGAAGAGTATTGATAAAAAAATCGTCTCAAGAAACAACACGCCTGTTATCTCTGCGAAAAAGATATATTGTATAATACCCTTAATAACCGGTATCACAAATACAAACAAAAAAGGCTTGATAAAGTAGTACATCATAAAAGGATGGGCTTTAAAATCGCTTTTCATTACGACACACCATCCTTTTTCTGACCAGAGACTGCAGCCATTATAGTTGCTACAGAACGGTTGTCGAGTTCCGGAAGAAACAATACACTCCTTGCGGCCCTAAGGCTAAGTCCCGTAAGACTTAGCCGTTTAGAAAGCACAGTAGCGTAGCTTCCGGTATAGACAAGCCTTGCATAAGGCATTATCTTAGTGGTTTGAATCAAAATACCGTATGAAACGATAATTGATTCCTTCTTGACCATAATTTTATAACTTGCAAAGTATTTTGGTAAGTAAATAAATATATAAACTGCTTCCAGTGCTATCAATAACGCCACCGGAAAGAGCATCCAAAGAGTAAATACTGAAAAAGCGGCTACCAGAATATCAAAAACCAGCAATATAACGCCCAGTCTTAGTTGCCATAAAAGAAGGGTAGCCTTCGGCAGTTTTAATGTCATTTTTTCTCAGCCCTTAATGTTATTTGTTATTTTTTTATTTTATCCCAATATTCTTTAAAGAGCTGTTCGTTTTTGTTATCCCCAAACTCATAATAACGCTTATTCTTTAATTTATCGGGAAGATACTGTTGGTTTACATAATGTTTGGGGTAGGAGTGTGGATACAAATAATGCTGACCCTTAATTTCTCGCTCTTGCCCATCAAAATGTTTATTTTGGAGATGTCGGGGAGGGGATAGGGTAAGCCCCTTTTCAATATCGGTCATAGCTGCAACTATAGCATCATGAGCCGAATTGGATTTAGGAGCAGTGGCAACTAGTATTACTGCGTTTGCAAGAGGCAGTCTCGCCTCGGGAAGTCCCACTGCGTTTGCTGTGTCTACAGCCGCCTTAACTATTGGAATTATCTGTGGATACGCAAGTCCCACATCCTCATTTGCACATACCAAAAGTCGCCTACATGCAGACGGCAGGTCACCCGCTGCAAGAAGTCTTGCAAGATAATAAATCGCAGCATCAGGATCCGAGCCTCGCATTGATTTTTGATATGCAGAAATTATATCGTAATGCTCATCGCCCTCACGGTCATAACGCACAGAATTACCACTTAAAAGCTGCTCAATATCCGAAGAAAGAATTCGGTTGTCGGCACGGCTTTCGGTTAACATAATACCTATTTCAAGCATATTGAGAGAACGTCGCACATCGCCTGCAGCGGCTCTTGCTATTTTTAATATATCCTCATCTTGCACCGTTATATTTTTGTTTTCTTCTTTATTTATAACAGAAACTGCTCTATTTAATACCTGTGCTATATCCTGCACATCAAGAGATTTAAATTCAAAAACGCTCGAACGGCTTAAAATAGCATTATACACATAAAAGAAGGGGTTTTCGGTCGTTGAAGCAATAAGGGTAATGTCACCGTTTTCTATGTAGGAAAGAAGAATTTGTTGCTGCTTTTTATTAAAATACTGAATTTCGTCAAGATATAACAGTATTCCTTTTGCAGCATCAAGAGTACCTATTTCATCTACTATCTGTTTAATATCGGAAGTGGAGGCGGTTGTTGCGTTAAGGTAGCAAAGCTTTTTTCCGCAACGACCGGCAATTATCTTTGCAACGGTTGTCTTGCCGACTCCTGACGGACCGTAAAATATAAGGTTTGGGATATTCCCCGACTCAATTATACTGCGAAGCACTCTGCCTTCACCGAGTAAGTCCTTCTGTCCTGCGACTTCATCTAAAGTTTTAGGTCTTATTCTGTCTGCTAAAGGTGAACCCATCTTTCTGCCGCCCTTTCTGTATTTTTTTACACTAAATCAGTTGTTCCTTATTTGTATATCAAGACGGTTAAAGGGAATTTCGATGCCCTCTCGGTCCAAGCTTTCCCTTACCTGCTCCAATAAATCGTACTTTACCTGTGCAAAATCCGAAGTTTTGCACCAAGCCTTAAGATGAATGTTAACACTGCTTTCTCCGTATTCTCCGACTCTTGCAAAAACCTCAGGAGAAGAGAGCACTTTTTTGTGAGCTCTGGCGGTCTTTTCCGCCACAGCTTTAGCTTTTTGAGGGTCGTCAGAATAGGCAATCGGGAAAACAAGGTCTATACGACGATTTTCTTCCCTTGAGTAATTAACAATTTGATTATTCATAAGAAGACCGTTTGGAATTGCAACCTGAAGGTTATCAAAGGTACGAATGGTTGTATGCATAAGGTCAACCGACACGACTATACCTTCGTATTCGCTTTCTTTTATATGGTCGCCTGTCGAAAATCGGGGAGCTATTAGTAATATTATACCACCCGCTATATTGCTGAGTGAATCTTTAAGAGCCAAAGCGATTGCGACTCCTGCCGCAGAAAATGCCGCAATAATTCCTGTAGTCGAAATGCCGACAGCCGACAACGCCGCCATCAACACTATTACATAACAGACTATTTTTATGGCTTTTTCGATAAAGTTTATAAGAGATATATCAAGTCTGCCTTTTTTCAAGCCTTTATCTGCTATTCGTATTATACACTTAGTTATGATATATCCTGCTATCAAAATTATAATACCCTTAAACAAGGGTAACAGCAGAGTAAGGACACCCTTCAAGCTAAAATCAAAATCCATATATTTTCCTACCTTTATAGCTTAATTTATCTTTTCTTTGCATACA
>JAGAZW010000182.1 GCA_017939855.1 Clostridia bacterium
ATGTCCGTGACATACTGCGAGCGCTAATGCATCAGCTGTATCATCAGGTTTTGGGACGGCTTTAAGAGAAAGAAAATTCTTTACCATTTCCATAACCTGATGTTTTTCTGCCCTTCCGTAGCCAGTTATCGACTGTTTTACCTGCAAAGGTGTATATTCATAAATTCCAACACCCGCATTTTGCGCTGCAAGAAGGATAACTCCCCTTGCCTGTGCGACATCAATAGCGGTAGTTGTATTGGTATTAAAATATAGCTTTTCAATTGCCATATGATCCGGTTTAAAGCGTTCAAGAAGCAGTGTGATATCAGAACTTATGGTTTTTAGTCTTTCGGGGAAAGAGATATCCGATGGCGTTGTTATTGCTCCGCAATTTACAGTTGTAAAAGAAAGACCGTCAAAATCCACTATGCCATAACCTATTATTGCATATCCTGGGTCAATGCCGATTATCCGCAAAAAAACGCCTCCTACTCTAAAATGATGCAACTTTTGAATGTATGTTTATATTTATAAAATTATATCACAAATAAAGATTTACTTCAACATTTTTATTTACATATTGGTAAAAGGTTAGGGGTTAAATAAAAAAGGCAGGTTAAATGCCTTTTTTATTTAACCATTTTATTAAACTCATCTTCACTAATAACCGAAACACCTAAGGCTTTTGCTTTATCAAGTTTTCCACCTGCTTCTTCACCTGCCAATACATAAGTCGTTTTTTTAGAAACAGAAGAAGAAACTTTACCTCCAAAACTTTCAATAATCTCGGTAGCAGATGTTCGGGTGTATGTGGGTAATGTTCCGGTTAAAACAAAAGTCAATCCTGAAAATCTGTTATCTTTAATTTCTGATGTAGATATCATATTCAGTCCGAATGACTTTAGTTGCTCAATCATCTTTTTGGTATTATTTAACGAAAAGAAGTTATACGCCGAAACAGCCATAACATTTCCAAACCCTTCAATCTTTTCAAAATCTTCTAACGTAGCATTAAGTATAGCATCAATATCTCTGAAATGTTCTGACATAAGTTTTGCTGCCTTGCTGCCAATATGACGAATGCCGAAAGCAAAAATTAAGCGTGACAGGTCTCGGGATTTCGAATCGTTTATCGCCGATAACATATTAGCAGTTGATTTTTCGCCAATACGCTCTAAGTCTTTTATCTTTTGAGCATCAAGTCGGTACAAATCTACAATATTTGCAATGATTCCTGCATTAGTTAACTGTTCTAAAACAGCGGGACCCAGACCCTCTATATCCATAGCATCACGTGAGGTAAAATGAATTAGATGTCTTAAGATCTGAGCCGGACACTCCGCATTGGTACAACGAATTACCGCTTCATCTGGTTGTTTTTTGACAGGAGAACCACACGAAGGACATATTTCAGGTATTTTGAATGGTTTGCTGTTTTCATTGTGTAATCTAACGCCTAAAACTTCAGGAATTATTTCCCCTGCTTTACGAACAATTATAGTATCGCCAACACAAATTCCTTTTGAAGAAATAAATTCTTCGTTATGAAGAACTGCACGACTTACGGTCGTTCCGGCTAGTTGAATAGGATCGAAAATCGCCGTTGGTGTTAATGCACCAGTTCTTCCGACGTTGATTTCGATCTCACGCAGTATTGTCTCTTTTTCCTCGGGAGGATATTTATACGCAACTGCCCATTTGGGATATTTTGACGTGCTGCCGAGCTCTTTTCTATATTCAATGTTATCCACCTTGATTACTGCACCATCAATGTCATATGGCAAATTTCCTCTGCTCTGCCCTATTTTATTGATTTCAGACACAGCACTTTCAATATCCACACATTCTTTATATGACGGTAAAGTATTAAAACCTAAATCTTTTAAAAAGTTTAACGATTCTATGTGTGAGGAAAAATATTTACCGGTGATTTTTTGAACATTAAAGATAAAAATGTCTAAATTTCTTTGTGCTGTAACAGCAGAATTTTTTTGTCTTAAAGAACCTGCCGCAGCATTACGGGGATTTTTCGATGGCGATTCTCCTAATAACTCTTGTCTCTCAACAAGTTTATTAAAACTTTCTCTTGGCATATATACTTCGCCTCTTACCTCTAATGACTCCAAAAAAGGAATCGTTTTAGGTATAGATTTAATTTGCAAAAGATTGGCCGTCACATCCTCGCCGATGTTACCGTCGCCCCTCGTGGAGCCGCACACAAATTTACCGTTTAGATACTCCAAAGATACCGATAATCCATCAATCTTCGGCTCTACGGAAAAAGAGGTTTTTTTATTGTCAATTTTTTTTGAAAAATCATATAATTCTTCAATACTGAAAACGTCCTGTAAACTTTCCATTTTCACACCATGAACAACGGGAGAAAACAGTTTAAGCGCCGTTCCTCCTATCCTTTGTGTTGGGGAATCAGGAGATATTAACTCAGGAAACTCTTTTTCTATCGCTTTCAATTCCCTTGTTAATTGGTCGTATTCAAAATCTTCGATTTCGGGTGCATCCTGATTATAGTAAAGTTCATTGTGGTAACGAATAATTTTTGTAAGTTCCTTTACCCTCTTACGAGCGATTTTATAATCCATATTTTTCTCCTTCAGTATAAATCAGCATAGTTAAATATCTCATCGGCAATATCATCGCCCGGATGCTCCTCAACATTTGTAAAGGAGTCAGGCACTATTCCGACAATTACAGTTTGTGCAGCAATAGCACTTGTAGATACGTAAAACGCTTGAGTGCAACCAATCATAAGTATGTTCGCCGAAATGTTGATTGTAATAAGTATTTGATGTAAAACGTGGTTAATACCAGCTTCAATAAAATTGCTTTCAAAATCTACAACAGCCGTTTCAGTTAATTGCATACGAAATTTAATTTTAGGGCCGAAACCGGTTGTATACTCATTACCGATAAGTGTACCGGCGGGTATGTACAGATCATAAATGTTTTTTTCGCTTACAATATCTGAGATTTTATTAGAAATTGAGCTTTTAAGTGTATTTATTTGATCAATATTTATTTCAATACCTGTTATATTATTCGATGAGTCTCTTGATATTTTAGAAATTTCATCGTAAGTAATGTTTTCTTTTTCCAGAATGTTTAATACAGCTTTGTTTTCAGCATTAAGAAGTATTGTTTCTGCACAGCTTTTTGCATATGTAAAAATCAGCGGTTTTACCTTGAAAAAAACTGTAATAGAAATTATTGATACTATCAATAAAATTGATAAACTAAAAAGAAATAGTTTCCTAATTTTTTTGTTTTTTCGTTGCACCACATATCCCTCCCGTAACCATTTTACGAGAAAATTAGAATGTGGTGAATCTATAGA
>JAGAZW010000183.1 GCA_017939855.1 Clostridia bacterium
AAGAAGCACATTACCGCCGTACCCTGAGTTTACAGAAATAATGGTATTGTCCTCGGGGAAATGGCAAATATAACGCTTTTCAGGGTTTATATCACAACGTGAATGCAGACCTCGTACCCAGTCATTACTGTCACCCAACACATCAAGAACTTTTGGGCTGACACGAGTCATAATAACCATATTCAGAACCACATAGATAGAATCTGTAACTTCAATACCAATCTTTGCAAGTGGAGAGCCTATAGGTCCCATAGAATATGGAATGATGTACATTGTACGTCCTTTATAGCTGTCACGAGCAATATCATAAAGCTTAGCATACATCTCGTTAGGATCACACCAGTTGTTAGTAGGACCTGCGGTGTCCTTTTCACGAGTACAGATAAAGGTACGATCTTCAACACGGGCTACGTCGTTAGGATTGGTGCGATGAAGATAACAATCAGGAAGCTTATCTTGATTAAGCTTGTGCATCTCACCTGTCTTACAAGCCTCAGCACGAAGCTCTTCAATTTGTTTTTCACTGCCATCGATCCAAACAACACTTTCTGGTTTAACGAGCTCTTTAACCTCGTCAAGCCACTTTAATACTGTTTTATTTTGGGTCATTGCTAATTCTCCTTAAAAAATAGATTTTTTCCTTTATACATTATAATACCCAAAAATAGGAAAGTCAACCAACTTTGTATTAGTTTTAAGAATATTTTAACAGTTACATAAATCCGTACTTGTAACTCTATAAAAAATTTGCTATAATATATTGAACGAAACTTTTGGGGGACGAAAAAATGGCAGTCGGTTTTAGAAAGAGTCTTTTCGGCTTTAATTGCGATGATGTTATGAGATATATCGAAAAAACTCATAAATCTTTTATTCAGAAAGAATCTGCATTAAAGGAAAAAGCAGAGGATCTTGACACTGCTTTAAGTATTGCTAAAGCGGAAATTTCCGAAATTAACAAAGCAAAGCAAAAGTTAGAGGAAGAATTGAAGGTTTATACCGATAAGTACGATGAGATTGAGCGCCTTTCTCAAAATATTGGAAAGCTCTATCTTGTTGCGCAAACCAATTCTAAATCCATTATGAAATCTTCGCAGGAAATCAGCGATTTGAGCCGTGAGGAAGTTGTAAAAAACCTTACCTCTATAGAACAAGCGCACTCTTCGCTTGAAGAAATTAAAACAGAAATACTCGAAACTTCAAATGCGTTTGCAAAGAAGGTCGAAACCCTTATGTCCGAACTTGAATGCACACGCATGCGCATTAACGAGCAAACTTTAGACGTTAGAGAAAAAATTGAACACTTCGAGTCGGTTTATTCAGAGATTTCAAAATGAATACATACAAGGTAACAACCGATAATTTAAAAGAGTTTTGTCCGCTATTCAAAGCCGGAGATACTGTGCTTCTATCGGGTACCGTTTATACTTCTCGAGACGCTGCACATAAACGTATTTTTGAACTTATGGATTATAGTCAGCCGCTTCCCTACAAAATTAAAAATTCAATTATTTATTATGCAGGTCCTACCCCAACGCCAAAAGGCCTTGCAATCGGCAGCTGCGGACCTACTACATCTTCTCGAATGGATCCATATACCCCAAAACTTCTCGATATGGGACTTTGCGCCACAATAGGCAAAGGTGAAAGAAGCAAAGAAGTTACTGAAGCTATTATCCGCAATAAATCAGTATATCTTTGTGCTTTGGGCGGTGCAGGTGCATTGGCGGCTATGTGTATCACAGAATGTGAAGTTATAGCTTTTGAAGATTTGGGATGTGAATCTGTTAAAAAACTTACATTCAAGGATTTTCCTTTAATAGTGGGAATTGATTGTAGTGGTGGCAATATATTTGAAAGATAGACAAATGCAGGTATTTCGCCTGCATTTTTATTTTTTAAAAGTGATTGTTAAAAAAATAACATTTTTTCGTTTTACCTATTGCAATTTGCTATTTTATCATTTATAATATAATCAAAGGTGTGCCATTTGGAACACTTTGACGCCAAAATGATTGAGGTGAGATTATGAAATGCTTTCTGTTTGACGGATTAAATGATTCTCAAATGCTTAATCTGAAAAATCTACTTTGTGAAGAAATTACATTTTCAAAAGGCGACGAGCTATACAAAACAAACCATATTGGTATTTTATCCTGCGGCAAGGATACTGTTTCGCTCAGAGGTGACAACAGCGAAATTCTTAATATGCGCACAATAAATTCCGGTGAAATATTCGGCAGCGCCTCTGTATTCGGGGAATGGAAAGATGGTTTGAGCAGTATAACCGCTGAAAAGGAATGTAAAGTAATTTATATTTCAGAAACAGATTTTAAAAAAATTATTTGCGAATTTCCTACCGTTTCTTTTAATTATATAACGTTTCTTACCGAACGTATCCGTTTTTTAAACAGAAAGATCGATACCTTTACAGCGAGCAGTGCGACAGGAAAAATTTATGAATTTTTATTATCTGTTGCAGACGATGACGGAAACATAAATACCGGGCTGAGCATGTCAGAGATTGCACGTCGTCTGAAGATGGGGCGGTCAAGTTTATACCGAAGCATCGATACGCTCAAAGAAAAAGGGATAATTAAAAAAGATAATCACAGCTTCAA
>JAGAZW010000184.1 GCA_017939855.1 Clostridia bacterium
CTTAAATTAGACGAATAAGGGGAATAATAACAATGACTTCCAAAAGACGCAAAGCAATAAGGAAAAGAAGAATATTTATTTCGGTTGTGGCGTGTGTCTTAGTAGCGGCAATAGTGGGCGTCTACTTTGCTACCGATGCCATAATAGATGCTTTCAAGAAAAACAGCAAATCCGACGATAAAAATTCCAAAACCACCTCTTCGTCCGTTTCAAAAAACGATTCTGAAAACAACGATAATACAAACTCTGAAAATCAGAATAAGGATATCTATAACCCCGAAGAAGAGCAGCTTGTAGATGTAGCAGGAGTCGAGCTTGATGCAAATTTCCGCAGGGTGTTGCTTGTAAACGGAGATAACCCTCTGCCCGATGATTACGATTCAAACATAAGAAAAGACCTTGTTACAATTGATGCAAAATATCGGAACAATAATTATGTTACCGATATTCACAAAGATGTATACCCTTATATTACCGCTATGGTAGCTGCCGCAAACAAGGACGGAGTGCAGTTAAAGGTTTGGTCACCCTTCCGTTCTTATGCTATACAAAACGACCTTTTCCAAAAGCAAGTAAACCGTGTGGGTGGCGACGAGGAACTGGCGGCAACGGTTGTAGCAAGACCGGGAACGAGCGAACACAACACGGGCCTTTGTGCCGACTTTAATATGGCAAGTGACAGCTTTGAGCAGACTAAAATGTATGAGTGGATGATGGAAAACGCTGAGGATTACGGTTTTATTTTAAGATATCCTGAAAACAAAATCGATGTTACGGGCGTTATCTATGAATCCTGGCATTGGCGTTTTGTAGGTATAAATACCGCTAAGGAAATTAATGAATTAGGCGTTACGCTTGAAGAATATATTGAACTAAAGCAAATCGATTGGAAATCTGAACTTGCCTGAAAAGAGATTTAGGAGGTCTTTTGATGGATTGTAAACAGTTTTTTAATACCCTTAAGGGCAAAAAAATAGCAATGTGCGGAATAGGTGTGAGCAATACTCCGCTTATTCTAAGCTTTCTTGAAAAGGGAGCAAGGGTATTTGCGTGCGACCGCAGAACCAAAGAGCAGATAGGAACGCTTTGTGACAAATTGGAAAATGCGGGAGCCGAGCTTCATTTAGGAGAGGGCTACCTCGATAATTTAGAGGTCGACATAATATTCCGCACACCCGGAATGAATTTTAGTCTTGAAGAGCTTGAGACTGCAAGAAAACGTGGGATTGCGGTAACGAGTGAGATGGAGGTCTTCTTTGACCTGTGTCCTGCAACGATTTTTGCTGTAACAGGCTCTGATGGAAAGACTACTACGACAACTCTTATTGCCGAGATGCTAAAAGCCGAGGGAAAAAGGGTGTTTGTGGGAGGTAATATAGGAAATCCCCTACTCCCCGAAATAGAAAATATTACAGCCGATGATTTTGTTGTGGTGGAGCTTTCTTCCTTCCAGCTTATATCTATGAGAAAAAGTCCTGATGTAGCGGTAATTACCAATGTCGCTCCGAATCATCTTGATGTCCACAAGGATATGGACGAATATGTTGAGGCTAAAAAGAATATTCTGCTTCATCAAAATGCCTTTTCACGAACAGTTTTAAATCGTGATAACGATATAACTGAGGGCTTTAGAAAATTTGTTAGAGGTCAATCGTTGGGCTTTAGTATGGAGCGACGTCTTAACAATGGGGCGTGGCTCGATGAAAAGGGCAATCTGCATATGGCATACAGAGGTATCGATGTTCCAATCATACACCGCAGTGAAATTGCCATAATAGGAGACCATAATGTTGCAAACTATCTTACTGCAATAACTGCCGTTTGGGGTTATGTGGGTGTAGATAATATTCAGAAGGTTGCAAGAGAGTTTGGCGGTGTGGAGCATAGGATAGAGTTTGTCCGTGAAGTATCGGGTGTTAAGTATTATAACGATTCCATAGCCTCAAGCCCATCGAGAACTATTGCCGGGCTTAAAGCTTTCGATAGAAAGGTCATTCTTATTGCAGGCGGCTACGATAAGCAGATACCTTTTGAACCGATGATACCATATATTATTGATAAGGTTAAGTTGCTTTTACTTTGCGGTAATACCGCAGAAAAAATAGAGCAATGTCTTAAAAATTACGAAGGGTATAAAGGGACTCCCAGGGTAATAAGGGTGGAGAATGTCCAAGAAGCAGTCCTGACTGCAGATAAAGAGGCTAAAAGCGGTGATATTGTGACCTTGAGTCCTGCCTGTGCCTCCTTTGACGCTTATCCTAATTTTGCTGCCAGAGGAAATCATTTTAAGGAAGTAGTGAATAGTCTTTGAGTGATATGAAAAATCTTCTTTTCTCGCTTTGTACTTCTCATTGTATAGGTAGTATTAACGATGCAGCGATCGTTGCTGAAAAGGAGCTTTCAAAATACTGCACTGTAAAGAGAAAAAACAATACTGTAATAGGTGAAATAGGCTCGAAATCACAATATAAAATTATGTTGGATGCCCATATAGATGAAGTGGGGTTTATTGTAACCGACATCGACGAGAAAGGCTTTCTGACACTTTCTAATGTTGGGGGTATTGACCTTAGAACCCTTCCGTCAAGAACGGTTATTATTCACGGGAAAGAAAAAATAAAGGGTGTATTCTGCTCTACCCCACCACATCTTTGCTCGTCGGATATGAGTTTTGAAGATATAAACGACTTTAAGGTCGACTCCTTGTTAGGCGAAAGGGCAAAGGATTTAATTTGCCTTGGTGACTATGTTACCTTTGATACACAGGCTCAAAGTCTTTTAGGTGACCGGATTACAGCAAAATCCATAGATGACAGAGCAGGAGTTTTGTGCCTTTTAGAGTTAGCTCGTAGGCTTCATACTAAAAAACTTCCGATAAGTGTCTGCTTTTGCATAAGTGATATGGAGGAGCTGGGGACCAGAGGGGCTAAAACGGCCGCTTTTGAAATTGAGCCTGATGAAGCGATTGTTTTTGACGTAAGCTTTGCGACAGCTCCCGACGTTTCGCCAGACAAAGCGGGAATACTTTCGTCCGGGGCGATGCTTGGCGTCAGTCCTATACTGGACAAGGGTATGGGAAAGAAACTAGCGGATATTGCCAAGCAGCAGGATATCCCATATCAGCAGGAGATAATGTCTTCTCGTACCGGCACAAACGCCGACGTTATTTCGGTTTCAAAATGCGGAGTTAAAACGGCGCTTATTTCCATTCCTATTCGTAATATGCACACTGATGTTGAAGTGGTTGATATAAACGACATTAAATCGGCTTGTGATATAGTTGAAAAGTATATCCTTTCGA
>JAGAZW010000185.1 GCA_017939855.1 Clostridia bacterium
CCATAATAATCATCTGCATTTATTACTGCAAACGGAGTCTTCACTACATTACGGCAGCAATAGATCGCATGAGCCGTACCCCAGGGCTTTTCACGCTCTTGAGGGCAAACAAAACCCTCCGGCAGCATATCAAGTTCCTGGTAAACATACTCAACATCAATAACCTTTTCTATTCTTTTGCCAACAGTTTCCTTAAATTCCTTTTCAATTGCCTTTTTGATTATAAAAACTACCTTATTAAATCCCGCCTGTTTTGCATCGTAAACCGAAAAATCGAGAAGTGCCTGACCGCCTGAACCGATAGGCTCGATCTGTTTAAGACCTCCAAACCGACTACCCATACCCGCTGCTAAAATTACTAGTGTTGCATCAAAATCCATCTTATTTTCCCTCCGTTTTGTTAATTGTATTTTTGCTGGAATTATCCTCAAAGCCTTCGGTACTTTCCTTCATAAAAAGCACCTTAAAGGTTAATATAAGCAACTTTAAATCCTTTAATAAGGAATATGTCTCAATATATATAAGATCCATATTGAGCTTGTCTTCGGGCGAAGTGTTATATTTACCGTATATCTGAGCATACCCTGTTATACCGCCCTTTACTCTATGGCGAAGCTCAAATTCGGGATGGGCATTAGTATATTCATAGACATTCTCTATTCTTTCGGGTCTCGGACCTACCATAGACATATCGCCCTTTAAAACATTTATGAGCTGCGGCAATTCGTCCATTCTACAAGCACGTATAACCTTGCCCACACGAGTAATTCTCTCGTCATCATTAACCGCTTTTTTAGCTCCGTCCTTATCAGCATCCACTATCATCGAGCGAAATTTTATTACATTGAAAATTTTACCGTTCTTAGTAATTCTGTTTTGTTTAAAAAATACCGGTCCGCCGTCATCAAACTTAATCGCTATGGCGCAAATAATCATGATAGGACCGGCAATAATAAGACCTACCGCAGAAATAACAATATCGCAAATGCGTTTTATAAGCTGCTGTTCGGCAGTAAGACCTCTGTTGCGGCTTACAAGAACCGGTGTGTCTCCTATCTGAATCTCATAAGCATTATTTATTGCTATGTCGGTTATATCCGGAAGAACATAAACTCTCTTTTGATTAGTGTAACAATAAGCAAGTATTTCTTTTTGCTTATTCTTATCAATATCGCATATAACTACAGCCTCATGCTTGTCAATTTGTGCCTTGATTTTTTCCATATCGGTCTGCTCAATGTTAAGACCTGTTTCGACCTTAAAGCGTTCTGAAATATAGCTCATTTTTTTTATAAGACCAAAGCCTTCAATGTCGTTACTGAAAAGAGCTACAACTCGTCTTGCTGCGTAAAGTTTAAAATATATCATGTTTCCGCACATTGAACCTATAAACACCAAAACAAGTTGAAAAATCACTCCTAATACCAACGGCCATATATCTACTAATTTTCTGGCAATCAGGCTTAATTCAAGATACATTATAAAATTGGTAAAAATTATAGATAAAGAAAAGCTGTAAAAAACTTCGTGAATACGATAAATACCTATATTAAAAGCTCCGTATAAAGAAGAAAAGGTAGTAAAAAGCAAAACAAACGACAAAATAA
>JAGAZW010000186.1 GCA_017939855.1 Clostridia bacterium
GCTTTGAGCTTGTGTCTAATGCGGCAGGCGTTAAATCGAAGGCTGCTGTTATCAGCTCTTGTATTTATTCGGCATTAATGGTTGTTATATTGGACAAAAATTTAGAGGAATGGGCCTTTTTAACAAGCATTTCTTCTTTTGAGAATAATGTGATTTTGGATAAAATTGCTGCAAATTGGAGTAGCATACCGTATACACTAACGGTGCTTTATTTTGTGATAGCAGTTATTTTAATTCTTAAACATCATAAGGATTTTACACTGGCAAAGATAGCAGTATTTTCGGCTATGCCCATAGTTGTTTGCTATGCTTTCAGCACATTGGGTAGTGTTATAAATCATAAAAACGGAATATATTATTTACTGTTGTTGCTTAATTTTTCGTCAGTTTGCGATATGGGTGCGTACTTTGTGGGTGTAACCTGCGGCAAACATAAGCTCTGTCCGGAAATAAGCCCTAAAAAAACGGTTGAAGGGGCTGTCGGCGGCATAGTATCGGCAATAATTGTGGGACTCATTTTAGTTTTCAGTTTCGGATATGGAGATAAACTGTTGCCAACAGTAATTTTAACAATACCTCTTTGCATAATAGGTATGTTGGGAGATCTTTTCGCATCAGCGATTAAAAGAAGTGTAGGGATAAAGGATTACGGCGCTCTTATTCCGGGTCATGGCGGAGTATTGGATCGAGTAGACAGTATTCTGCTCATAGCACCGGTGCTGTATATCTTTGTAGAACTTGGGGTACTTTAATGAAAGAACTTATAATTTTAGGTAGTACCGGCTCTATTGGCAAACAAGGTTTAGATGTTGTAAGGAAAAGGAACGACATCAAGGTAACTGCTCTTACAGCCGCTAATAATGTTAAACTTCTTGAAGAACAGGCAAGGGAATTTAAGCCGCTTATTGTAGCAGTTTTGGATACACAAGCAGCAAAGGATTTAGCTTGTAGACTGAGTGATACCTATATAAAGGTTCTTTCGGGTGAGGAAGGAATAATCGAAGCTGCACAATCAAGGGGCGATACGGTTCTTAGTGCCATTGTGGGAATAGCGGGACTTAGACCGACTCTTGCCGCTATTAATGCAAAAAAGACGATTGCTCTTGCTAATAAAGAAACTATGGTAACAGCAGGGGAAATAATAAAAGCTGCAGCAAAAGAAAATGGGGTTAAAATACTTCCGGTAGACTCCGAGCATTCTGCGATTTTCCAGAGTCTACAGGGCGCTGATGAAAAAAGTCTTAATAAGATAATTTTAACAGCATCCGGCGGTCCGTTTTATGGAAAAAGCGAAGAAGAGCTTGTAAATATAACTGCTCACGAAGCACTCAAGCATCCGAATTGGTCTATGGGAAATAAAATAACTATAGATTCGGCAACTCTTATGAATAAGGGACTCGAAGTAATAGAGGCGGTACATCTTTTTGATGTGAACGCATGTGATATAGAAGTAGTGATTCACCGTCAAAGTATAGTGCATTCTGCGGTTGAACTTTCAGACGGTGCAGTAATTGCTCAAATGGGAACTCCTGATATGCGTCTTCCTATTCAATACGCATTAACTTACCCTGAAAGAGGGGAGTGTTTTGAGCGTTTGTCGCTTTCCAAGATGGGAACCTTGACCTTTGAAAAGCCCGATAGAAAAACCTTTAGATGTCTTGACATATGTATAGATGCCATAAATAAAGGCGGTCTTTGTCCGACAATTATCAATGCCGCCAATGAAGTAGCTGTAGATCTGTTTTTAAAAGAAAAAATAGGTTTTCTTGATATTCCGCAGCTGATTGAAGAGACTTCACTGGCGATAAACTCAAAACAGAATTTTGATTTAGATGATATTTTCCTTGCAGACAAAGCGGCGAGGGAATATGTTTTGAATTTAGTTTAATTTTAAAAAGGATGGGATACGATGGCGCAAATATGGGGTAATGTATGGCCGTATTTAGTAGCAATACTCCTGTTTCTAATTCTAATAATTATACATGAATTTGGTCATTTTATAGCCGCAAAGGCACTGGGCGTTAGGGTGAACGAGTTTGCGGTTGGTTTCGGTCCGAAGCTTCTGTCAAAGCGTCTTGGTGAGACAAAGTATGCTTTAAATCTTATACCTCTTGGCGGATATTGCGCTATGGAGGGTGAAGACGAAACCAGTACCGACAGCCGAGCTTTTTGCAACAAAGCGGCCTGGCGCAGACTTTTGATAGTAGTAATGGGAGCTGTTTTCAACCTTATTTTCGGACTGATACTTATTGCGGTAAGTTTAGCCCCACAGCAGATGTTTGCCACGACAACAGTCGCTAAATTTGACGAGGGTGCCAAGAGTGCTCAGTACGGACTAAAAGTGAATGATGAAATAACACATGTAGACGGTAGAAGGATATACTCTACTTATGATTTAAGTTATGCTTTTACCAATGTCGAAGACGGAACAGTCGATATAACCGTCAAGCGAGACGGTGAGAAAAAGCTACTTGAAAATGTTAAGTTTGCGACGGAAGAAATAGACGGTATATCCTATCTGACAAGGGATTTTTATGTATATGGTAAAGAAAAAACGGTAGGAAGTTATATAACCGAAACCTGCAACACTGCCATATCCTATAGTGCGGTGATATGGCGTTCTCTTATAGATTTGATTTCGGGCAAATTCGGAATAAGTGCAGTATCGGGACCTGTAGGACTAACAGCCGCAATAGGCAGTGTGGCGAAACAGAGCCTGCAGTCGCTTATACCGATTATGGCGCTCATAACCATAAACTTGGGGCTTTTTAATCTTCTGCCCATCCCCGCACTCGACGGCGGAAGGGTGTTGTTTATTTTGTTTGAAATGATTTTCCGTAAAAGTGTACCACAAAAACACGAATCTTTAGTACACGCAATAGGGTTCATAGTGCTTATAGCCTTTATGCTTTTGGTAACCTTTAAAGACATATGGTCATTAATTGCGGGGTAGCTTTATGTATACTAATAAAACGACTAAAAAAATTGCAGTAGGTAATACCTTTATAGGTGGCGGCAGTAATATCACGGTTCAGTCTATGCTTTCTGTCCCGGCTCACGATATTGAGGGAAATGTAAAACAGGCACTCGAGCTTGAAAAGGCAGGTTGTGATATAATAAGGGTATCTGTTCCCGACATACAAACGCTCGACACTCTTTATGCGATTAAGGAAAACATTAAAGTGCCTTTAGTCGCAGACATTCATTTTGATTGGCGTTTGGCGGTAGAGAGCATTAATGCGGGGGTAGATAAGGTAAGAATAAACCCCGGCAATATAGGCGATGAGGAGAATATTAAGGCGGTAGCGGGTGCTGCAAACAAAAAAAACATACCCATAAGAATCGGTGTGAATTCGGGGTCTTTGGAAAAGGAAATTCTTGCGAGATACGGTTCCCCTACTCCAGAAGCAATGGTTGAAAGCGGACTTTATCATATTTCCTTGCTCCAAAAATATGACTTCGATAATATAGTTTTATCCCTGAAATCGTCCGACACTAAAAAGATGTATGATGCTTATGTTTTGGCAGCTGAAAAATGTCCTTATCCTCTGCATTTAGGTGTTACCGAAGCGGGTACAGAAAATATGGGAGTTATAAAGTCTGCAGCTGGTATAGGAGGGCTGCTGCTTCGTGAAATAGGCGACACTATACGTATTTCACTAACCGATGACCCCGTAAAAGAGGTCAGGGCAGCAATTAGTCTTTTAAAGGCTTTAAACTTAAGAAAAAGCGGAATTAAATTTGTTTCCTGCCCTACCTGCGGCAGAACCTCGATAGATTTGATAGCAATAGCTAAAGAAGCTGAAAAGAGATTTAAAAATATAGACAAGGATATAACCGTTGCTATAATGGGCTGTGTTGTGAACGGACCGGGGGAGGCAAGGGAAGCCGATATCGGAATTGCAGGAGGAAAAAATTGCGGTATACTTTTTAAAAACGGCAAAATTTTATACAAAAATATAGCCGAAGAAAAACTACTGGATGTTCTAGAGAAAGAAATTGAAAAAATGTAATTTGTATGGAGATGTAAAAAATGTATTCCCTTAAAGCACTTTTTGGTGACTATATAGAAAGCGGTAGCCTTGACTCGTTTAGCGGCATTGAGATTTCAGATTGCAGTCTTAATTTGGAAGCACGTTGTGTGAAAATACAAGCAAGGTCGCCTCTTTACATATCATCAACCGATTTAAATGACCTTAAAACAAAGATAAAGTCTGCTTTGTCTTTAAGGGAAGTAGACTTTGTTTTAACATATCCGCCGTCTGCATTATGCTGTACGGCTATTTCGGATATTGTCCAAAACCTGCGTCAAAAAAATGCAGTATTAAACGGTTATTTTAATGGTGCTGAATATAAGATAGAAGGGGATACGGTTGAAATAAATCTTAAATTCGGCGGACTCCAGCATATAAAGCAAACCGATTTTGAGAGCGCCTTGATTTTTGAAATTCAGAGTATTTTTGACCGTAAAATAACATTAAGCTTTACAGGTCAGACCGACGATACCGAAATGAAACTGCCGAAGATTGAAAAAACTGAGATAAAGCAAAAGCCAAAGCCGTCTGCAAAAGGGAAAGAGATTAAATTTGAGGCAAGAGAAGATATACCTGCAAATGGTCTTGTTTATCTTGATAATCCTATCATTTTTTACGGAAGAAACATATCTTCTGATACTAAGGAAATGATAAATGTAACCGATGACGACAATGTTATTTGTTGCTGGGGTGAAGTTTTCGGTTACGAGACAAGAGAGATTACCACCAAACGAGGTCCAAAAGCGGTTATTGTTAAATTTTCTTTCA
>JAGAZW010000187.1 GCA_017939855.1 Clostridia bacterium
AGATGATAAGAAAGCCCTTTGCTATGGGTGTTCGAATAGAGCATTTAAGACGGGATATCGATACTGCTCTTTACGGAGCTTTTGCAGACCACCCCGCCTTGGGGGCTGCCGACTATAAACTTGTTACCCATCTTGAAGATGGACGGGATGTTTACACCTTTTGTATGTGCCCGGGTGGTGAAGTTATAAATTCATCAAGTGAGCA
Source organism: Clostridia bacterium (assembly GCA_017939855.1). Taxonomy (GTDB): domain Bacteria; phylum Bacillota; class Clostridia; order Oscillospirales; family Acutalibacteraceae; genus UBA737. Next base: position 206 of record JAGAZW010000187.1, read on the forward strand.
TGGTGGAATTGCAGTCAACGGTATGAGTAAAAATGCCCGTAACAGCGAAAATTCCAACAGCGCATTACTCGTTGGGATAAACCCGGAGAATATTGAGGGTGACGACATTTTAGGCGGATGCGCTTTACAGGAAAAAATTGAAAAATGCGCCTTTAAGATAGCTTCAGGCAAGGTTCCGATTACAACGGTTGGAAGTTTTGTCTTTGGGGAAGACTTTAAAATAGGAAAAGTTAAACCATCCGTAAAGCCCGATACTGTAAATGCAGATTTTGATAAAATTTTCCCTTTCTTTATAACCGAAAGTCTTAAAAAAGGAATTATAGAATTTGACAAAAAAATCAATGGTTTTGCCGATAAGGACGCTATTCTTACAGCACCCGAAACCCGAAGTTCCTCCCCCATCCGCATCCTAAGAGACGAAAAGGGTGTATCCTTATCACTTTCAGGTCTTTATCCTTGCGGTGAGGGTGCAGGTTATGCGGGTGGTATTATGTCGGCGGCGGTTGACGGAATAAAAACCGCCGAATCGGTTATAAACTGCTATAAAGAATAGTCAAAAATATCATATTTGTTTTATGAAAATACCTTTTATTGCACAAATTTGATAAATTTTCTATTTTTTGTTAAATATTAAACAAAACATCTTGAAAAACTCAGATAAATGGGTTAAAATAATAAGGTAAAAATATTAGGAGGTATATTCCAATGGTTAAAGTTGCTATTAATGGTTTTGGCCGTATCGGCCGTCTTGCTTTCCGCCAGATGTTCGGCGCAGAAGGCTATGAGATTGTTGCTATCAACGATCTTACCAGCCCTGCTATGCTCGCTCATCTTCTCAAGTACGACTCTGCACAGGGCAGATATGCTCTTGCTGATACCGTAGTTGCAGGTGAGGACAGCATCACTGTTGACGGTAAGACCATCAAAATCTATGCTGAGAAGGATGCTAAGGATCTTCCTTGGGGTGAAATCGGCGTAGACGTTGTTCTTGAGTGTACAGGCTTCTACTGCTCTAAAGAAAAGTCACAGGCTCATATTGATGCCGGTGCTAAAAAGGTTGTTATTTCTGCTCCTGCAGGTAAAGACCTTAAGACTATCGTTTACAGCGTAAACGAGGATACTCTTACAGCTGAGGATAACATCATCTCTGCTGCATCCTGCACAACCAACTGCCTCGCTCCTATGGCTGATACTTTAAACAAGTATGCTCCCATCCAGAGCGGTATCATGACCACCGTTCACGCTTGGACTGGTGACCAGATGGTTCTCGACGGTCCTCACAGAAAGGGTGACCTTCGTCGTGCACGTGCTGCTGCTTGCAACATCGTTCCTAACTCTACCGGTGCTGCTAAGGCTATCGGCCTTGTTATCCCTGAACTCAACGGC
>JAGAZW010000188.1 GCA_017939855.1 Clostridia bacterium
GGTTCTATTGTATCAAGCTTACTTTCAGGCAAGATGTAATCATTACTGACACCACCGACTATAAACTTCGATTTTATCCAATTTTCTGCAACCTCTATTCCAAAACGGCTTAACTCGAACCTTCCTATAATGCTTTCTTCTACATTTGAAGCCTTGCCCCACCCAAGTGTAAAATAACAAACTGCAATCAGGTATTTTTCCTTTTGAGACTCAACCGCTTTTACCCTGTAATTAAAGCACGTCTGACCGATGCATGGCTTATACGGGTCTGTTCTTAAAGAACCGCTGTAAACATTGCCGTATAAAAACCAATTCAATTCGGGTAGCTTAATACTATACATAAATGCACCGCCTTTTTCATTTGTCGTAAATAATATACCATAACAAATGTCCCATTTTCGGTGCATAAAATAAACCCGCCAAACGGCGGGTTATAGAAACTATATTATCCAGTTAACATATAATATGTTTTGTGAATATTTTAAATAGCGATAAAATGATCTTACGAATTTTTTTATAATAGACGGCAATTCATCTACCGAAGAATATTTTCCAATCGATGAATTATTCACACTCATTTCGTTATTTAAATAACTATAGTAAATAGTTATTTCCTCATCATTTAAATAGGTTTTACATTCAAAGTATTTCGGTTCATTTAATTCTTTACTCTTTTCAACAACCTTAAAAGCAAACCCTGATCTTTTTGATATTTCTGTAATATTTGTCATATGTTTTAAAGAGAATACCTCTAAATCAAAATAACTTAATATCTCTTCATAAGTTCTTTTTTTAGGTCTAATACTTGATATAGTTTTTTCGTATTCCTTTCTTTCATCACTTGTATCAATACTATCTAATGTTGTAATCAAATTTCCATATGAATCTTTATCGAATATTGAATAATCAAAACCTATCAAATTATAATCCTTTACCGATTTTTCCCATAATTCTTCTGTAAATTCTTCTATATCCGAAAACCAACGTTTATACATAAAATTAAGAAGTTTTTCAGCTCTTTCATTTACTTCTTTAGGTGTCCAATATTCATTTTCTGCTATTTCCTGTGCTGATCTTGAGCATGACTTATAGGAAAATCTTCCTTCCTCTATAGAAGACTCTTTCTTTACAGGAAAACTGTAATTTTGTAAAGAACTATTTTCAGAGTTACTTGACAATAACAATAAATTTCCTAATGAATTAACAATTTTATTGTTTTCCTCATCAATATTTATATAGTTTTGAAATGCTGTGGACCAATACGAGCTTTTTGGTGTTTGAGGATAAATATGCTCAATTGAAACAGTGTCTATATCATAGCATTTTATTGAAGCAGAGCTCAAAGCCTTAATAGATTCATTATATTCATAAAGAAAATACTTCAAGCCCGATTTCCAATCAAAATATCCTCTTTGATTTACATACTCACCAAAAGTTTTTAATGCCTTGATTACTCTTTCTTTATTAACACAATCTGTATGATTTTTTATACTATTACATAATTCTTTTAATTTTGACACATTATCATTTTCATTCTTTGAATGTAATAGTGCTTTTGCTCCACTTATTAAAAAGCTCATATCATTTTTTCTATCCTTGGAGATTATTCTGTTCACAAACACAAACTGTTCTACCAAAGAATAAAAATCAATTTTTGCAGGCAGTGGTATTTCTCTTTTTTTCAAAACAACCATTAAAGCGGCTCGCAAATAAAAAATATTACCCATTCTCGACATTCTTTTTATCCTTGTTAATTCTTCTGCTTCAATATTTAGCAAAGCCTCATTAGGTTGGCAAACCACTCGCCAATATTTACTATACTTCTTTAAACTAATAACATAATCCTCTAATAGCTTAAAAGCTTTTTCTGTTTCATTTTTAGATATTAATTCAAAAAACTCACCTTGGTCTATGGCAAATGAATTTTCCAATATATCATTTATTACTGCATCCCCGTTATTTTTCAATAGTCTTTTATAAACAATCCAATGTGCTTTTAAATATTCATCATCTGACAATTGACTGTTAGATAGAGAAAGATTAAAAAATATTTCTTTCCATGCCTCATTTATCTGCAGTTGTAGTTTGTTTTTTAAATTTTTAATCGATATTGTAGAGGAAAGATACATTAGTCTGTTTTTTAGCAATTCAAAACTTGATAGTTTTTTACCCCTATTATTTATAGTATCAAAAGTCAACCTAACATCAAATTCAGGAGTTATAAAATATATATTAAAGGATAATCTATTTAATATTAGCTCTAATAGTTCTACCAATTCATCTGTATCACGCTTTTTTAATTCGCTATCTATATATTCTTTGGCTTTATTTATATTATGTAGATATTGATCATCACATTTTTCTTGTTTATCGTTTTTAAATATTCTTCCGAAAACGCCACCACCAAATAACCGTTGCGACGGAATTTTACCCCCAACTCCGCGCAAACGCTCTCCATCATGCGGTTACCAAGCACGTTAAATTTCGCCTTTAAACTGCCCACAGGTGCATCAAAACCAGCATGTACAATGCCGCTGTTTGCCTTGCTTGCCCCCATCGCTACGTCACCTTCTTTTTCCAACAGACAAATGCTTACTTGATATTTTGTCAGTTCGCGCAAAATAAGCCCACCAACAACGCCGCCGCCAATTATAATTACGTCAAACATTTTATCCTTGCCCCTA
>JAGAZW010000020.1 GCA_017939855.1 Clostridia bacterium
ACGATAATTGATAGTCTCAGGTTTAATTACCTCGCCATGAGACCGACTTCTTATCTGTTCGGGAGACGCAAGTCCTATTTTTATTGATTCGAAATCAAATTGATTTTCATTTACCATATTTCTTGCACTCCTTATTCGTTTTCATCATCAAAGTAATCATCGGAAGTTTCTTCCGCAATTGCTTCGCCGTTCTCGTCTTCCAGTCCGTAACCATCAAGATTGTCGGCAATGGTTTGTCCCAATTCTTCGGAAGTTACGGGAACATTAAGACCTATATCATCATCTTCATCAAAGTTTTGCTTTAAGTCTACCTCATTGTTATCTCTGTCGAGAACACGTATATCAAGACCTAAAGATTGAAGTTCTTTTATAAGAACCTTGAAGGATTCGGGAATACCTGCTTTCGGTACATTCTGACCCTTAACGATTGCTTCATAGGTCTTAACTCTACCCACAACATCGTCAGACTTAACGGTAAGAATTTCCTGGAGGGTATACGCCGCACCATATGCTTCAAGCGCCCAAACTTCCATCTCACCGAAACGCTGACCGCCAAATTGAGCTTTACCGCCCAAAGGCTGCTGGGTAACGAGTGAATACGGACCGGTTGAACGGGCATGAATCTTATCATCAACAAGGTGATGTAGTTTGAGATAATACATATAACCTACTGTTACACGGTTATCAAAAGGTTCACCAGTTCTACCATCGAAAAGCTGAACCTTACCGTCTTCGGGCATACCTGCCATCTTAAAGCATTCACGAATATCTGATTCGTGAGCACCGTCGAATACCGGGGTGCAAATATTCCAGCCCAAAGCCTTTGCGGCGTAGCCTAAATGCACTTCAAGAACCTGACCGATATTCATACGAGACGGAACGCCCAGAGGGTTAAGAACGATATCAAGCGGTGTACCATCGGGCAAATATGGCATATCCTCACTCGGAAGAATACGGGAAACAACACCCTTATTACCGTGACGACCCGCCATCTTATCGCCCACAGAAATCTTTCGCTTCTGAGCAATATAACAACGAACAACTACATTCACACCCGGACTTAATTCCGAAGAATTTTCTCTGGTGAAAACCTTAACGTCAACTATGGTGCCGTATTCGCCATGAGGAACTCTAAGAGATGTGTCTCTTACCTCTCTTGCCTTTTCACCGAAAATGGCACGAAGCAGTCTTTCTTCAGCCGTAAGCTCTGTTTCACCCTTGGGTGTTACTTTACCTACAAGAATATCTCCCGCACTTACTTCAGCACCTATACGAATAATACCTCTTTCATCGAGGTCTTTTAACGCATCTTCACCAACATTTGGAATGTCACGTGTAATTTCCTCAGGTCCGAGCTTTGTATCTCTGGATTCAATTTCATATTCTTCTATATGAATTGAAGTATAAATATCGTCACGAACAAGACGCTCGTTAATGAGAACAGCATCCTCATAGTTATAGCCTTCCCAAGTCATAAAGCCGATGAGGGCGTTTCTGCCAAGAGAAATCTCACCGTTGCTTGTTGCAGGACCGTCAGCAATAACCTCTTTTTCTTCTATTTCCTGACCAACTGCAACTATTGGACGTTGATTTATACATGTTCCGTGATTTGAGCGCAAAAACTTAATAAGTTTATACTCATCTATTTCCCCGTTCTTAGCACGAACCTTGATAAACTCGGCGCTTACATAGGTAACAACGCCTGCACGTTTAGCAAGAACTACAACGCCGGAATCTATTGCAGCCTTATATTCCATACCAGTTGCAACAATTGGATTCTCGGGTCTGATAAGAGGTACTGCCTGCTTCTGCATGTTTGAACCCATGAGAGCACGGTTGGTATCATCATTTTCAAGGAACGGAATCATAGCGGTAGCTACCGATACGACCATCTTCGGCGAAACGTCCATAAAGTCAACCTTGGAAATTTCGGTTTCATGGAAGCCGTCACGATAACGAGTGTTAACCTTTTTCTTCATAAAGAAGCCATTTTGGTCAAGTGGCTCGTTTGCCTGAGCTACATAATAATCGTCCTCTTCATCTGCGGTCATATAAACTACATCATCAAGCACTCTGCCGGTTTCCTTATCAACACGACGGAAAGGAGCTTCGATAAAGCCATACTTATTTATCTTAGCATAGGTTGCAAGATACGAAATAAGACCGATATTAGGACCTTCCGGCGTTTCAATAGGACACATACGTCCGTAATGTGTATAGTGAACGTCACGAACCTCAAAAGACGCACGATCACGTGACAGACCACCCGGACCCAATGCCGACAGACGACGCTTATGGGTAAGTTCAGACAAAGGATTGGTCTGATCCATAAACTGAGAAAGCGGAGAAGAACCGAAGAATTCTTTGATTGCAGCCACAACAGGACGAATGTTTATAAGTGATTGAGGAGTGATATTTTCTGCGTCCTGAGATTGAAGTGTCATCTTCTCACGAACAACCCTTTCCATTCTGGAAAAGCCTATTCTGAACTGATTTTGTAAAAGCTCACCAACACTTCTGATACGACGGTTACCCAAATGGTCAATATCATCGGTAGTGCCGATATTATGGGGAAGACCAAGCAAATAGTTAACAGAAGCAAAAATATCGTCTAGGGTTATATGATTCGGAATTAATTCGGGTATACTTTCAATAAGCTTTTCACGTATCTCCTCTTTAGAAGAGCTGCTGTCGAGAATCTCTTTAAGCACCGCAAAGCTTACCTTTTCGTTAAGACCTAAATAATCGAGTTCATCTAACTCTTGAGCGCTGAAATCAACAAAGTCGCCAACATTTACCATGCCGTTTGAAAGAACCTTGACTTCAACCATACCGTTTTCTTCGGGTAGATTAATATATGCCTCGATAACACCCTTCTTTTCAAAGAGCTCTGCCAGTTCTTTAGTTACGGTCTGTTCAGACTCGGCAAGAATTTCACCGGTCAAGGGATCGATAACGGGACGAGATAATACTCTACCCTTTATACGAGCTGCCAATGCCAGTTTCTTATTGTATTTATAACGTCCTACTCTGGACAAGTCATAACGACGAGGATCAAAGAAAAGCTGCTCAAGATATACTTTTGCACCCTCAGTCGTTATCGGTTCACTGGGGCGAAGCTTTTTATAAACCTCAATTAACGCCTCTTCAACCGATTTAGTTTCATCAACGTCTAATGTGGCAGCCAAACGCTCGTCCTCACCTAAAAGTTCACGAATCTGTTGATTGCTGCCAACACCTAATGCACGAACAAGAGTAGTTACAGGTATCTTTCTGTTTTTATCAATATGAACATAGAGAATACCGTTTACATTGGTTTCGTATTCAAGCCATGCACCACGATTTGGAATGATTGTAGACGCAAACAGTTTTTTTCCTGTTTTTTCATCTGCGGTAACATCAAAATATGCACCGGGAGAGCGAACAAGCTGGGATACAATAGCTCGTTCTGCACCGTTGATGACAAAGGTTCCCGATTCTGTCATAAGCGGGAAATCGCCCATGAAAACTTCGCTTTCCTTTATTTCGCCGGTTTCATTATTGAGAAGTCTTGCAGTAACTCGAAGGGGCGCAGCATACGTCGTATCACGAGCCTTACATTCGGTTACATCGTACTTCGGCTGTTCATCAATTCGATAGTCAATAAATTTAAGCTCCAAATTACCGCTATAATCGGTAATGGCATCCATATCTTTAAAGACTTCCTTCAAACCTTCGGTGACAAACCAGTTGTATGAATCCTTCTGTACCTCAATGAGATTGGGCATATCAATTACTTCATTGATTTTCGAGAAGGTCATACGAGTGTTTTTACCCATTTGGATTTCTTTTACCATCGATGTTGACTCCATTGGTTTACAATCACTCCTAAATATATTTTTTGAACACAAATTGTGCCGAAAATAAGTGAATTTTGGCAATTTTCCACACCTTTAAAAAGGTCAAATGTCAAAAAAGGCGCAAAATCCCCCATCTTCACTAGTAATTTAGTATTATATACCAACTTTCCCCCGAAGTCAAGCTTTTTTTCTTAATTTTGGTAATATAAATTTGGATTTTGATATCCATTAAAAAGCATATTACCAAAAAGGGTGGGCATAAAATGCCCACCCTTCACATATACCAAGGTTGCTTCCCGAATAAGAGCTATGTGTTTTTGCTATGAATCACATACCTTCTTTTAGTTTTCAAGTTCGTAAAGTTTAAAGTTCTTAAATTTGCTTTCTCCGCATCCTGTAATTAAACCGAACTTCATAATTTCCCCTGTTTCAAAAGCATTTTGTATAACTAAAACATCATCAACATAGACCTCAATCTGTCCTTCTAAAGCGATTACTCTTATATTATATTCTTGTCCACAATTAAAATTGAAGTTGCGTCTGCTAAAAGGAATAAAGTCTCGTCCTTTTTCATAAACGGTTAAAGTTTTTTCGTTAGTATTTGCGGTGATATAATATTCGCTTTTGTTGCTAACGATATAAAAGCCGCCTTCTACACATTTCAGCTCTAAACCGCATTCTATTTCCGCTGCCCGAGCTTCGACGTCTTTTATAATGTGATGTTGATATGTATAAGGGTTTGTTGTGATTGATATTTCATTTGTTTCCTGAGAAACATCGCTATTGCCCACATTCCAAGCTATCGAAGATGATTGTTTTGAAAGCATATCTGGGGTTAAATTTTTAACCAGTTCCTTAACACGAAGCTTCTGGAGAATCTCAGTATAACAAGGTCTCAGATTGCCATCTACGACGCATACTTCTTTAGGTAACGATACCGCCCATTCATCTTTGCTCTTATCAATATACATTACGTACCGTTTACCTTTATAAATAAATGTACGACAAGTATATCCACTCGAATGTGTGCCTCCTATAAATATATTATCTTCTCCCTCGATAAACGGCCCTACGGGACTGTCAGAACTAGCATATATTGTACCGCTTAAAACATTTTGGTCACTAAGGGTACCTTTTGCACCAAAAGAGGTGTGTGTCAAAGCTGTAAGCCACCATTTACCATCAAGATAAAACACATCAGGAACTTCCATTATTCCGTCAAATCTCGGTTTGTATACAACCTTTTGGTTAGACCAATTTAACAAATCTGTACTTTCTGCTACGCCGATAACACCGGTATATCTGTCATCATCATCTGACATTGCAGCAAAATATCCGTAATACCTTTCACTTGCATCGTCCCAAACAATAACCATATCACGACAGTCTTCTTTTATATCGGAAGCGCCTGTATAAGCAAAAACATTTTTATCCGGCACCAGCACCGGATTCCCTTTATAAAGCTCAAAGTTTTCCAAATCCTTAGTAATAGCAAGTCCGATTTTTTGTGACTGAGCTTTATTTCTCATTGTATAGTATATGTAATGATCTCCGTTAGGTGCAGTAACCGCACATCCTGTCCATTTATCAAGATAGTCCTCCGGAAGATTTTCGTCCTTAAGAGGAGGTAAAATATCGTCACAAGTCTTAAAGTGTAACAAATCATCTGTATACGCATGCGCCACAGACATATTTTCTGTTGTGCCGGGAAGTTTTAAATTAAATACATGAATTCTTTCATCGACGTTAAGATGCCACGCATCACACATCATATAGTCTTTACCCTTGTATTTCATAAAAATTCTCCTTAATAAAAATTTTAGTTTGATAGTAAACCAATATCTCTACAGATTAATTAAAAATGAGTTTAACCTTTCAAAAATTTTTCTATGCCCCGCATCATTCGGATGAAGTCCGTCGGGAATGAGTGTTTCTTTTAATATTTCAACTTTAGGTTGAATGCCACAAGTTGCATATAGGTCGCAAACAGGGATTGCAAAATACTCGGCAACCTCTTTCATTGCATTTACATAGCTTTTGAAGGCATATTCCTTTCCGTTTTTTACAACCGTTTCGTTTAGTCTGTGTGGCGGGGTTAAAACCACAATTTGCTTATTGTAGAAACGATTTATTAATCTTTGCAACAATACATGGTATGCACCGTAAAACGTATCTACGGTTGTATCATTAATACTGCCTAGCGGAATATCTCCGACCCAAAAATCATTAGTTCCCCCAAGAACTATAATAACATCCGAATTAATGTCTATTGATTCTACACGATCCACAAAAGGATTGTGCCATAATCTCTCATCCGCTTTATTGTTCATGGGTGCTACTAATGTGCCACCCATAGCGCAATTCAAAGCTTCTTTAAGGCCTAAGGAATTCTTCAAAAGTTCCGGATAAGTAAAAGATTTATCTGTAGTGCCTGCGCCGTATGTTATACTGTCTCCCAAAAAAGCAATGACTTTATCCTTTAATTCCATAAACACCGCCACCTTAAAATTGAATAAAAGTACCTGGATAATATGCCGCAGTCAAATTATAAACTATTAAAAAACGATTTCAATTTTTCCGCAATTATCTTATGGCCATCATCATTAGGATGAAGTCCGTCGGGAACAAATTTTTCTTTTATTACTTCTACTTGAGGCTGAATACCTGAAATGGCATATAAATCGCAAACAGGAATTGCATAATATTCTGCAACCTCTTTTATTGCTTTTACATACTCTCTAAGTGTGTACTCCGTACCGTTTTTTATAACCGTTTCATCAAGCCTGTGCAAAGGTGTAAAAACCACTATTTGTTTGTCGTAGAATCTATTTATTAATTTCTGTAGCAATGTATGATACGCACCGTAAAACGTATCTACGGTTGTATCATTAATACTGCCTAGCGGAATATCTCCGACCCAAAAATCATTAGTGCCTCCGAAAACAACAACAACATCAGCATTACTATCAATAGCTTCCACACGGTTGACAAATGGCCTGTGTATCATACCGGGAATAGTATTGTCGCTCATCGGTGCTATAAGTGTACCGCTTATTCCATAGTTTAAAGCTTCTTTTAGACCTAAAGATTTCTTCAAAAGCTCGGGATAAGTACAACTCATATCTGTTGTACAGTCACCTCTGGTTATGCTATCACCCAGGAAAGCAATTATTTTATCTTTTAGTTCCATAATTATTTATCCTCCTTTAAAAGTTAACGGGAACATCCTATTAGTTTCTTTTTATAGCGAATATTTATCAGTTCATAGAAACTATAAGCTTGTCACAAAGTCTAACTTTATCAAAAGATACAGCTCCGTTTTGAAAAACATAATCATATGTTTCATTGTTGACTTTCAGCGATTTTACATCATTGGCAAAAGGA
>JAGAZW010000189.1 GCA_017939855.1 Clostridia bacterium
CGTTGCTAAGTGATTGGGAGGAGAACCCGAATTTTTGCTATTATAACCTTTGTACTTTTTATTTTTCCATTTGCTGTATGCTTTTTTTATTTTAGCAAAACCCGCTTTTGAATCTGTCGCCATAATAAGTGGTAATAGTTGCGACGCGTTTAAGTCTAATTGTGGGACATCTTTAATTTCTGAAAAGTTTTCTTTTGAAAAAACAAATTCTTTAATAAAACCACTCATTAAATCATCGTTGAAAACACGTGCTCTATATAACACTTTTTCCATAGGCATAATGTAAGTGGCCATATCAGACTTGTTATGCAATTCTTCAATAATTTTGCTGTTTGATGAAAAACGATTTTCAAAAACTAAACTATTATAAAATGATTCCCATTCTTTATCAGCTTTGTTTTTTGCATCGTTATAAAATAAGTATAGGATAATCTTATAAAATGCATCTGACTCAGCTAGCTCCTTTAAATTTCCTTTTATAGGAAAGTGATTCATATCAATGTCCTCCTGAATTTGTTAATTAAACTATATCACAAGCTAGTATAAAACTCAATGAAATATATTGTGTTAAGTTGACATCCTCGACAAATCCGTAATTACATTATAATATTATTTTGCAATCAAGAATAATGTAACGAAAGGATTGATTTTATGGAAAACAAGCTTACTTACACCAAAGTCGGGGATTATTATATTCCAAACCTGGCAATCAAACCGTCACCACCTATCGGCAAATACGGCAGGATGCGCCGTGATTATCTTCGTGACCACAGACCTGCACTCTATAACCGTTTGATACTCCGAGAACAACTTCAGGAACACTGTGCTGAAATCAACGAAGCAATTGAAAACCGTCTTGATGTTCTTATCCCACAGATTGCCGAATCCGCAGGAGTAACCGAAAAATTAAAAGAAATCGACCAGATGAAATGGGTCGGTCTGATGAATACCTGCAAAGCTCAGGCCGAAGAAATCGCTTTCTCCGAACTGCTTTATGTGTAATTTTAATGCTGTGTAATGCATAACCCCCGTTTTTGACCATCTAGGTCATCTTATATTCAGATTTAAAAAATCCGCAAAAACGCCCTTATATATCAACGCCTCTAGACATCAAATCATTACATCCAACATAAATAGGTTACACACACACTTTTGCACAAACTGAATTAAGTGAGTTATTAAAAAGCCGCCCGAGTTTTTACACTCGAGCGGTTTTGATTTTTATTTGCGTATTAAGTCTTTTACGAGGATAGAAATCGTATCGAGTTGTTTATCATCAAGGCATTTCAAATCTTCAATAATAGCATCAAGCTTTGTCGGATTTTTTGATTCCAAATCGAAAAACTCACTCGGACTTACACCTAAATAATCGCAGATATAGAATATACCCGGCAACGACGGAAGTGATTTGCCGGATTCGATATTATTGATATATCCAGGGTTTTGTCCCATTGATAAACTCATATCTCGGGCAGAAACACCTTTCTTCTCTCTGAGTTGTGCAAGCCTTAAAGCAAAATCTTTTTCTTCCATTATATCGTCACCATCCTTTTATAACATTTTAACCCATATAGCACGCAAAATTATTTGTTGTAAGGCTGTAATAATGTTGCAATAACGGATTATAGATGTTATAATGGTAAAAACAACGGAAATTAACCAACAGAGATCTTGAATGACCGCTATACACATACAATAGAATTATATGGGCTGCACGTTAACATCAACGTCCCGCTCGGATGCTCCTTAAGTGGAGATGGTTTTGATAGCGAGGTCATTAAGATAGCCCGACGTACATTAAAGTCCGTCGGGTGTTTTTATTAGGGTGAGATTATGAAAGAACAAACAGTAACCTTCTTCGGTCACAGAGATACCCCAAAAGAAATAGAGCCAACCCTATGGCTGACTCTGACAGACCTTATTGAAAATAAAAATGCGACTGTGTTTTACGTCGGCAACCACGGTAATTTCGATGCAATGGTGCGTCATCAGCTTGAGGATTTATCAAAGACTTACCCTATAAAATATTACGTTGTCCTTGCCTATATGCCAAGCAAGAATGATAACACCGAAGAGCATTCAATACTCCCCGAAGGCATAGAAACTATTCCACGTCGCTTTGCCATCAACTACCGCAATAAATGGATGATTCAAAAATCCGATATAGTTGTAACTTATGTCACTCGCAAATGGGGCGGAG
>JAGAZW010000190.1 GCA_017939855.1 Clostridia bacterium
ACCCACATTTTTTTGGCCCAAGCAAAAGGTAGTAGCTCCAACAGTTTGAAATATAATTTTAACGGTACCCTCAATAGTATTCGTTCCGGCAATAGTAAGCGGAATTCGCTCACCGTCATCCGATACCCTCAAAATGATAAACTGACCGGGTTTTGCTTTACTTGCAACCAAAGGTGCTTTAATTTCCATTTGAGTAACACTACTGTTCAAAACTTTTTTATCAATAATCTTATACATTAATTAGTAATTCCACCTAACGAAAAATCTGATTAACAATACATGATGTTTCTACTTAAAAAGCTGATCTATTAAACAAAAACACCCATCAGTAAAAACTGATGGGTGTTTAGACAGCTTTAAATTATACGAAAGGATCCTATAAACGGAAGTTCTTTTGCTTTACCCATTGCAGCATTAACAATACCGAGTACCATAAGTGCGGTCGGAATAAGACCAATAATAACACTAAGGAGCCAACCTATAATAGGAATACAAGCTAAAATAGCGCAAACAATACCTGAAAGTACGCTTAAAATGCAAAGATTAAGTCCTTGCGAGGCATGAAAATGAGCAAATTTTGAATCCTTTGCGATAAACAAGGGCAAAAGGAAAAGAATGAATATGTATGAAAGAATTGCCCAAACTTTGTTGTTAGCTATGTCTGCAGCATCGTACTCGGCAGTTGTATCTGCAGTGTTTACAACCTTATCAATTACTGAGTTAATATCAAACTGTGTGTTTGCTTTCTGATTATTTTGTGCAGAACAATTAGCACAATGTTGACCTTCGGCGATTTCTGCGCCGCATTTTGTACAAAATGCCATTTTATTTTCCTCCTATTTTGTCAGTTGACATTGATTTTATAAAGTTATTTTATCACTTTTTATTGTTATATACAAGTACAAATTTTAAATTTTATAAAAAAATAAATTTTTCCTTGATTTTTAGTCACCAATGCGGTATAATGTATGGGTCATTTGAAATGGAGATGTCGCCTAGTCCGGTCGAGGGCGCACGATTGGAAATCGTGTAGCTCGGAAACGAGCTCGAGAGTTCGAATCTCTCCATCTCCGCCAAAACGAAAATCCTGTCGATTATTGTCGGCAGGATTTTCGTTTTGTATTATTCATTTTTCATTGTTCAATATTCATCATTCATTCGACAGGATTTTGGGTGAATATTGAATAATGAAATCGCTTCGCTGATGAATAATGAATAATTGATTTATACTATCGTTTCTGCTATAATATTGAAAAAGGCGGTGCTTTAAATGAAAGAAAATTTGCTTATAGATAAATCTATTGCTTTTGCATCACGAATTGTAAAACTGCATCAGCATCTGATTAAAAATAAAAAAAGAAACAGTTATTTCGAAACAAATAGTTCGCATCGGAACAAGTATCGGTGCGAACATAAACGAAGCTAATTACGGTCAAAGCAAAGCTGATTTTATTTCTAAAATGCACATAGCCCTAAAAGAAACCGCAGAAACAGAATATTGGATTAAATTGCTTTATATGTCTGAATATATAGATGGTAAAATGAGCAATTCTTTACTTGACGATTGTTTGGAAATAAAACGAATTCTTGTCGCATCAATCAACACCGCAAAGGAAAACAACAAATGATATACCTAAAACCAATAACACTTGACAACATAAATAATTTTAAAAACACAGCGTACGATAATATGACTCTTGAACAAAAAGAAGAAATGATAACCGAGAGCATAAATAAAATTCACAATAACATGTATTTTGAATTTTTAGTGGTATATAAAAACGATGTTGTAATTGGATTTATGAACCTTTTCGCCCACTCGAAACACATTATAAGTTGTGGACCGACTATTAAAGACGAATTTAAATGTAAAGGATTTGGCTTTGAGGCTGAACAGTTAGCGTTAAAATATGCTAAGGATAAAGGATTTACTATCGCAGTTGGCGGTGTTGATGATAATAATATAGCAAGTATTAGATTACATGAAAAATTAGGATTTGAATTAGAGAGGAAATATTCCAACAAACAAGGAAGAGCTATTAGATTATATATTAAAGCGATATAGCCCTTTGATATGTAGCGGTTCGAACATATAGGTAAAAAAATAAAAGGGCATCGAATTTGTATAACCTTTCCAAAAAATTGTCAGTCTTCGATTGAAGACTGACAATTTTATTTCTACACATTAAAAACGTAATTACCGTTTTCAAAATTACATTTTATTGTATCGCCGCTTTTAACTGCTGATTCAAGAATTCTTTCACTAAGTTTATCTTCAATTGAGCTTTGAATTAATCGTCTGAGTGGTCTTGCACCGTAAATCGGATCAAAACCTTTTTCCGCAAGTTGAGAAATTACTTTTTCGGAAAATACAATATCAATTTGTAGAGATTTGAGTCTATTCGCCAAATCGGAAAGCATATTTGCCGCAATTTGTTTTATTTCATCCTTCGAAAGTTTATTAAAGACAATCGTTTCATCAACACGATTAAGAAATTCAGGACGGAAATTGGATTTCAATTCTGATAGAACCATTTCTTTGATATCATCATTGTTATTATCCTGAACGCCAAATCCAAAGCTTACCTTCTTATCGGTTATAAGTCTTGCACCGATGTTTGAAGTCATAATAATAATTGTGTTTTTAAAATCAACCTTTCTACCTTGTGAGTCAGTCAAAATGCCATCTTCAAGTATCTGCAACAAAATATTAAAGACATCAGTATGCGCTTTTTCAATTTCGTCGAAAAGTATAACAGAATATGGCTGACGTCGCACCTTTTCGGTTAATTGTCCGCCTTCCTCGAAACCGACATATCCCGGAGGAGAGCCAACTAATCGAGATATGGTATGCTTCTCCATATACTCAGACATATCAAGCCTTATCATCATATTTTCGCTACCAAACATTGATTTTGCCAACGCCTTGCAAAGTTCGGTTTTTCCCACTCCTGTAGGACCTAAGAAAATAAAGGAGCCAATCGGTCGACGAGGATCTTTTAGTCCTACCCTACCTCTTCTGATTGCTCTTGCAACAGCGCTAACAGCCTCGTGTTGCCCTATCAATCTCTTATGCAGCTCATCTTCTAACTTTAAAAGTCTTGAACTTTCTTCTTCGGTGAGTTGAACGACAGGTACACCGGTCCAAAGAGAAACTATTGCGGCAATATCCTCTTGAGAAACACTACCGGCGGTATGGGCAGTACTCTTTTGCCAAATTGATCTTGCCTCTTCTCTTTTTTCAATAAGTTGTTTTTCTTTATCTCTAAGAGTTGCTGCACGTTCAAATTCTTGCGAATTAATTGCATCATCTTTTTCGGCACTGATCGATTCAATCTCAGTCTCTAATGCTTTGAGTTCATCAGGCACAGAAGTTTTTTTCAGTCTTACTCTAGACGCCGCCTCATCAATAAGATCAATTGCTTTGTCGGGTAAAAATCTGTCATTTATATACCTGGCAGAAAGTTTCACCGCTGCCACTACTGCAGATTCTTCAATTTTAACATTGTGATGAGCTTCATATTTATCTTTTAGTCCGTTTAATATCAAAATTGTGTCTTCTTCAGACGGCTCATTGACATTTACCGGCTGAAAACGTCTCTCTAATGCCGCATCCTTCTCAATATTTTTCCGGTATTCGGTAATAGTTGTGGCACCAATCAACTGAAAGTCACCACGAGCCAGTGAAGGCTTCAGAATATTTGCAGCATCGGTTGAACCTTCTGCCGAGCCGGCACCCATAATAGTATGAATTTCATCAATAAATAAAATGATGTTTTTGGACTTTACTACTTCATCAATAACAGCTTTTATTCTTTCTTCAAAATCACCACGATATTTTGTGCCTGCAACCATTCCTGTCAAATCCAAAGAAAAAATTCTTTTATGTGTTAGAATTTCCGGGACGTCACCATCTGCAATTTTTTGTGCAAGGCCCTCAATTATTGCAGTTTTACCAACACCGGGCTCACCGATAAGACACGGATTGTTTTTAGTTCTTCGACATAAGATTTGTATTAGTCTTTCAATTTCAATAGAGCGCCCAATAACCGGGTCGATGCCTCCCTTTTTGGCTTGTTCCGTAAGGTCACGAGCAAATTTTTCCAGCGTTGCGGTATTAGTATTTTTTTTACCTGAGTTGTTATTAGCAAAATTATTTTGGGAACTTTTTTGCTCACTCAAAACAATCCCGGACGATTTTATGGTTTCATTTAACAGCGATGTTGTATCAACACCCAACTTATTTAAAAACTTAATAGCATAGTTATCGCC
This sequence comes from Clostridia bacterium, assembly GCA_017939855.1. Taxonomy (GTDB): domain Bacteria; phylum Bacillota; class Clostridia; order Oscillospirales; family Acutalibacteraceae; genus UBA737. The sequence goes on from JAGAZW010000190.1 coordinate 4,273, forward strand.
TTCGCTTAAAATTGCTAATAAAATATGCTCTGTGCCAACAAATTTTTTCCCTATATTATTACAACCTGTAACTGCTGTTTCAATTACTCTTTTTGCACGTGGCGTAAAATAGTCGGGCGAAAGTTGGGTTTGGGTTCCCACACCAACCGTTTCACGCATAAGATTTTCAAACTTTTCTGCTGTGACATTATTCGAATTTAAAAGGGAAAATGCTACGCCACTTCCTACTCGAAGTAATCCCAGAAGAAGATGCTCACTTCCAACATACGTATGACCTAATTTTTCGGCGGAAGAAATTGCCTGATTAAGAGACAAATTAGCTTTTTCAGTAAAACCTCCGAAATTATATTTCATATAAATTCCTCCAATATATATCTAGCTTAAGGCTTCTCGTATCATAGTTGCTCTGCAAACGTCACGTTCATCAGGGCTCATTTCACCGAATTTTCGCATAAGCATAAAAGGCTGCCCCTCTACTAAAAGTTTTATCGGCATTATTCTTTCATCATCCATAACGCCAATGCTTAATCCTAACTTAATTTCACTGAGAGCCTTCATCATTTCGCTACTATCCAATATTTTGGCATATTTCAAAGTACCCAAAGCACGCATACAAATATCTTCTGCCTTCAAGCGATTTATTGACTCCCTGTTTTTTCTTTCTTTTTCTATAATTTGCTTTGTAATTATATTTAAATTATCAATAGCGTTTTTTTCGCTTATGCCTAAAGTAATTTGATTAGAAATTTGATAAAATGAGGCTGTTGGTTTTGAACCTTCTCCATACATACCTCTGACTGTAAAACCGATTTTATTTACTGAATCTGCTAAAATCTTTATTTCACCGCTGCCTTCGATTATCGGCAAATGAACCATAACAGAAGCTCTAAGTCCCGTCCCTAAATTTGTCGGGCATTCGGTAAGAAAGCCGAGACGATTATCAAATGCAATATCGAGAGTATCACAAAGAAGTCTATCAATACTTTCTGCTATGTCGTACGCCTTTTCTATCTGAAGGCCCGGCAGTAATACCTGTAATCTTATATGATCTTCTTCCCCAATCATAATGGAAATTGATTCGTCTTCAGATAAAATTATTGCCTTATTTTCACAATTTGATGCAAATTCTTTACTAATAATATGGCGTTCCACCATAGCGTAGCGTTCGTTTTGTGGAACATCTTTCATATATATAAATTTTAGATTTTTTGCATAAGGAGTATTACTACTCTTTACTGCATTTTTAACTGTTTCATTAATTTTTTGAAAATCATTAGTATCCATTTTAATTGGAAAAGGTATATTTTTAAGGTTTCTTGCCAGACGTATTCTACTGCTTATAACAATATCATCTTCTTTTGCACTTTGTGTATACCAACAATTCACGGCTATTTCTCCCCTTCCAATTCTTTAATTTTGTCACGAATAACTGCCGCCTCTTCAAACTTTTCTTCGCTCACCAACATATTAAGTCGCATTCTCAAAGATTCAATACTATCACCTTGTGGCGTTACCGTCAAAGGAGCACGATTTGGAATTCTACCGGTATGCTTTATACTTCCGTGAACACTTTTCACATACGGCAAAAGCTCTTCATAAAAGGTTTTGTAGCATTCTGCACATCCAACCTTTCCTTTTTCCGCAATGTCTGAAAAGGTCGCACCGCAGCACGGGCAATGTGCGGAAGCCGATGTCCTGTCCAACGCTAACGCATCTCCAAACATTGAAGCTAACATTTGTGCCAAGCTATTGTGACCTATATTACTGTATCCCTCGTTTGCGGCACAGTATCCGCAAAGATTCTTTTCCCTCACTACACCATCCATTATCGTTCGAATATGAGTAGTTGCATTATTTTTACCGCATTTTTCACATAACATACTACCCGGCTCCTTTCAAAATCATTTAAATCTGCACCAACAGCATTTCCTTAAGCAGCGCTGCTCGAAGATATGCTCTTTCGGAAATCGGTACTCGTTGCATAGCATTGTTGGAAAGTGCAGCACACATAATTTTCGCTGCAATCTTATCGATTATCGCAGATTGGTAACAGTTATCAATTAAAACCTGCGCACTTAATGAATCAATGGTATCTCCAATTGAATTTATTATGTGCATTATGGCAGATGAATGACTCATTTTGATACGCTTAATTTTAATATAACCGCCACCGCCTCTTCGACTTTCAATAATGTAACCATGCTCTGGCGTAAAGCGTGACGACAAAACATAATTAATTTGACTTGGAGCACACCCTATGCCATTTGCAAACTCGTTTCGCTGTATCTCAGCAATATGACCCTCAGACTCATTTATCATTTTTAAAATTTCCGCAGCAATTAAATCACTGATTTTCACATAAACACCTTCTTTGACTTTCCCTGACTTTCATTCTACAACAAAGGTCAGAGAAAGTCAATAGTGTTTTTAAAGTTTTTTCTTTCGTAACACATATTCCCACCCTTGCATAGTATGTGATGAAGACAAAAAAGGAGGTCTTTAATATGTGTAATAACGGATTTGGCGGTAATTGTAGTTGGATTCTCATCCTCATCCTTATCCTCGTTTGCTGCTGTGGTAACAACACTTTAAGCAACGGTTGCGGTAATGATTGTGGCTGTGGCTGCGGCTGCTAATTTACACAACATTTTGGTACAGGGTCGAATATTTTCGACCCTGTACCTTTTTATTGACACTTTTTAAAAAATATGTTATCATTTTTTTAGTTTTGGAGTGATAAAGATGATGCTTGAATATCTTTCACATTCACCTGAGGAAACCGAATCAATTGCTGAAGATTTTGCCAAATCTCTGAACGGTAACGAGGTTATTGCTTTTAAAGGCTTTCTGGGTATGGGTAAGACTTGTTTTACCAGAGGTCTGGCAAAGGGTGTTGGATTCGATGGCGATGTAAATTCCCCTACCTTTTCCTTAGTTAATGAATACCGAGGTGGTAAACATAATTTATTCCATTTTGATATGTACCGTATATCCTCCTGGGAAGACCTGTATTCTACTGCTTACTTTGACTATCTTGATGAGGATGGTATTCTTGTTATTGAATGGAGTGAAAACATCGCCTCAGCTTTAGAAAAAGATACAATATTTATTGAAATCGTTTACCTTAGTGATTGTGAACGTAAAATTATTATTTCCGGAGGCAAGAATTAATGAAAATATTATGTATGGAATGCTCTGCCACCCCTGCCTCTGTTGCGATTATTGATGATGGGAAAATTATAGGCAGTTCCTTTGTTAATGTCAAAATCACACATTCT
>JAGAZW010000191.1 GCA_017939855.1 Clostridia bacterium
GACGATATAGGATAGGATAATTCCTTAATAGTTTTGTTTTTGAATGAGTGTATTCCTTTAAAGATGAGTCCTGTGAGAATACCGTCGAGGATACTTGTTGGAATACATACAAGCATAGTGAGAAGGAAGTTTTCGCCCAATATAAGAGTACCAAAAGCGCTGTAGCCAAAGCATTGTAGAAAACTTACAATTCCGAAAACACCGCCCAATACAGCACCGACTGATGGACCATAGAGGATGGCGCCTACTGCTACGGGTACCATTGCGAAACTAATTTCCAGCCCCATTGTTTTGAGTGGCAGGAAGGATACGATTATTACTATTGCTGAAAGAATAGCGGTAACCGTAAGCTGTTCGACTTTTGTTTTTGAGTTTGACATAAAATTACCTCCGATACTGTCCCTAAAATGGGTACAGTTCATTAATATTTGCAAACCGCATATAGCGGATAATGCCTAATTATTCTTTTCGTAAATCTTTTTAAGCCCTTTTAAAAGCAGTGTTTCGTCATATATAATATCGCACTTGCAGTGCTTGATTATGTCCTTTGAAAGTCCGCCCGTTGCAACAACGGTTGCCATTTCTCCAAGTTGCCCGAAAATTCTTTCCAAAAGGCCGTCTATCATAGCGGCGGTGCCGTAAACAAGCCCCGAATTCATACAGTCAACGGTGTTGGTGCCGATAACGGATTGAGGTGCGTTGATATTAATAGCGGGAAGCTGAGAAGTATTGGTGGCAAGAGCCTTAAGTGTGAGCTTAACTCCCGCTGCGATAACACCACCTAAAAAGGCGCCGTTTTTATCTAAAACACTTATCGTTGAAGCGGTACCCATATCTATAATAACGCAGGGTAATGGATATTCTCCTAATGCACCAACAGCTCCGGCAACAAGGTCGGCACCTAGCTGTGCAGGGTTATCAATTTTTATATTGAGACCCGTTTTAACTCCGGGACTTAAGGTTAGCGGTTTAATATTGCACAGTAAAAAAACGGCACATTCCATCGCATTACCCACAATAGGTACAACCGAGGATATAATGCAATTTTTGATATTACGGTAATCTTCGCCATGAAGCCCCACAATATCTTTAAGTGCTATGGCATATTGGTCTGCGGTCATACGCAGGTCTGTGGCAAGACGTGCTGTAAAACAAAGGTTGTTGCCTTGATATGCACCGAGCGTAACATTTGTATTCCCAATATCAATAGTAAGTAACATAGATTCATAACCTCTAAAACAGTCTAAAGTAATCTTGTATAATTGATTATAGCGTCCGGCGATTACAAAATCAACAAAAAAATAAATCATTGACAATTTCTGAAATTGTTGATATAATATCGGGTGCTAAAAGAATATTTAATTTTAGCTCCTTGCTCCGCATAGATGCGGAGCCATTTGTCCAGAAGGAGGTGCAACGAAATGACCGCAAAGTATGAAGTAGCATTTGTTTTCTCTGTAGCAGCAGGCGAGGAGGCAACAAACGCTTTGAAGGATAAGTTTAACGATCTTATCGCAAAGAACGGCACGGTTGAAAACGTTGACGATTGGGGCAAGCGTCGTCTTGCTTATCTCATCAACGATGAAACTGAAGGTTACTATGTATTCTATACTTTCGAGAGCGAAACCGATTTCCCGGCTGAACTCGAGCGTGTAGCTGGCATTACTGATGGCGTTCTCAGAGTTATGACTATCAAGAAGTAAGTAATGGAGGAAAAGGAAAATGTTTAATCTTGTTGTTTTAACAGGTCGTCTTACCGCAGACCCCGAACTTAAAACCACTCCCAACGGTATCTCTGTGACATCGTTCTCCATTGCAGTCGGTCGTCGTTATCGCGCCGGCGAGGAAGCCCAGACCGATTTCATCAACATCGTTGCATGGCGTCAGACTGCGGAATTTATCACAAAATATTTTAAGAAGGGCAGTATGATCGGTATCGAGGGTTCAATACAAACCCGCAGATATACCGATAAAAACGGCAATAACCGTACAGCATTTGAGGTTGTTGCAAATAATGTCCAGTTTGTTGAATCTAAAAGGGACGGTAGTGCAGGCGGTGTTGTAAGCGAAAACGCTTCCTTCAGCAACGCTTCAAGCAATGATTTCGCTGAAATAGACGGCGGAATGGATGACGACCTCCCGTTCTAATTAATTAAAGGAGGAACTTTTCGATGGAAAAGATGGATAAACCGCTTCGCAAAAAAGCACGTAAAAAAGTATGCCTTTTTTGTGCAGATCGTGTAGAAGCTATTGATTATAAGGATGTAGCAAGACTTCGCAAGTTTGTTTCTGAACGTGCAAAGATTCTTCCACGCAGAGCAACAGGAACTTGCGCAAAGCATCAGCGTGAGATTACAACCGCAATTAAGCGTGCTCGCCAGATAGCATTACTTCCTTATACAAACGATTAATAATGTTACTCCCCGAACCTTTAAGGCTCGGGGATATTTTTTTCTAGTTTGTTTGACATAGCGTGTATTTTGTGGTATACTAACCTGTAAATTTAAACGATATTATAAGGAGGTAAATGTATGAACAATCATTCGATTGGTACAAAATGTGTTCAAGGCGGCTATCGTCCGGGAAATGGTGAGCCTCGTCAGGTCCCCATTATTCAGAGCACAACTTTTAAATATAATACAAGTGAGGATATGGGAAAGCTTTTTGACCTTGAGGCAAACGGCTACTTCTATTCTCGACTGCAAAATCCAACCGTTGACACCGTTGCGGCTAAGATATGCGAACTCGAGGGCGGTACAGCCGCAATGCTTACATCCTCCGGTATGGCTGCAAGTTTTCTTGCTGTTTTTAATCTTTGCAGTAGCGGGGATCATTTTATCTCCTCTTCGGCAATATATGGAGGAACCTTCAATCTTTTTGCAGTTACTTTAAAGAGGATGGGTATAGAAGTTACCTTTATTTCTCCTGATGCTACAGATGAAGAATTTGAAGCAGCCTTCCGTGAAAACACAAAATTAGTATTTGGTGAAACAATAGCTAATCCTGCCTTAGATGTGCTTGATATAGAACGTTTTGCCGGTATGGCCCATAAGCATGGAGTTCCGCTTATCATAGATAATACCTTTCCAACCTCTGTAAACTGTCGTCCTTTTGAATGGGGAGCAGATATAATTATTCACGCTACTACAAAGTATATGGATGGTCATGGTAGTGCAGTGGGAGGTGCGATAGTAGATTCGGGCAAGTTTGATTGGACTAAATATCCTGAAAAATTCCCCGGACTGTGCACACCTGACGAAAGTTATCACGGTATTGTATATACCGAGCGTTTTGGTCTTGAAGGTGCATATATAACCAAAGCCACAGCCCAGCTTATGAGAGATTTGGGCGTTACTGCGGCACCTATGAGTGCATATCTTCTTAATTTGGGACTTGAGAGTCTTCATGTAAGGATGAAAAAACATTGCGAGAACGGTTTAAAGGTTGCAGAATACCTTGAAAACAATCCGAAGATTTCCTGGGTAAAATATCCTGGCCTTAAATCCAGTAAGGATAAAAAGCTTGTTGAAAAATACCTTCCTAATGGTACGTGCGGTGTAATAAGCTGCGGAATTGTAGGGGGTAGGGAAGCCGCAAGTAAATTTATGAGAAATCTTAAGATAATTGCTATTGAAACACATGTTGCAGATGCACGTTCTTGTTGTTTGCACCCTGCTACTGCAACACATAGACAGCTCAGTGACGAAGAGCTGCTTTCGGCAGGCGTTACACCTGATTTGATAAGAATTTCTTTAGGTCTTGAAGATGCCCAAGACTTAATAGCTGATATTGCTCAGGCACTTGAACAAATATAATTTCGGAGCTGAAATCTAATGCCAATTAAAATACCAAACAATCTTCCGGCAGTACAAACTTTAGCAGATGAAAACATCTTTGTTATGACAGAAACCCGTGCCATAACGCAGGATATTCGGCCACTGAAAATTCTGTTACTCAATTTAATGCCGAAAAAGATTGAAACAGAAACTCAAATTTCCAGAGTTTTGGGTAACACCCCGTTGCAGATAGAATTAACCCTTATACACGCTAAGACACATATTTCCCAAAACACTGCGCAAGAGCATCTGTTGGCTTTTTATAAAACATTTGATGATATAAAAGAAGAATATTTTGACGGTATGATAATCACCGGAGCTCCTGTAGAACTTATGGATTTTGAGCAAGTAGATTATTGGAAAGAACTATGTGAAATAATGGATTGGAGCCTTTCGCATGTTCATAGTACCCTTCATATCTGTTGGGGCGCTCAAGCAGGTCTTTATCATCATTATGGTCTAAAAAAATATGAAATGGATAAAAAGCTTTTCGGAGTTTTTAAGCATACAGCCGACTATCCGCAGTCAATGCTTCTTCGTGGTTTTGATGAGGAATTTTATGCCCCACATTCAAGATATACTTATGTTAAGCGTGAAGAAATAGAAGAGCAGGACGAATTGAGAA